>JAKOVL010000045.1 GCA_029782095.1 Bacillota bacterium
TTCTAGACCAGTTGTAGGGCCTTTTATGTTAGCTTGTACCTCAGGAATGAATGAATGGCAAGGCAAGCTATGCTACGTGTTCCTGCCTTGATTTGCCCAGAAAAGCAGTGTGCACGGGTAAGTTTTTCCCTTTGTTTTTCCGCTGCAAGATGATATAGTTATGGCTAGATAGGATTTCCGGGAGGGTATTGTGGCTGTAAAACGTAAACAGCAGGGAAAAAGGCCCGCAGGGCTGCAGCCAAGGCTTGCAGCTCCGGCAATAATATTTTTTTGCCTGGCGCTTCTGGCCGGAGCGGTCCTGTTTTTTATAAACCGCGACTATCCCGAACAAACGTACAGTTATAGCCATATGGCTATGGATACCGTGATCGAGCTGCGCCTGCAGGCCGGCAGCAGGCGCGAAGCGGAAGCCGTAAAGGATGAAGTATTCGCCGAGATGGAGCGGCTTGAAGCGCTGCTCAGCCGCAGCCTCGAAGATAGCGATGTAAACCGGGTCAATGCTGCGGCGGGAAAAGAAGCGGTGACTGTCAGCCCCGAGACCATGAGCCTTGCCGGTGCGGCCCTGGAATATGCCGCCCTTTCCGAGGGGGCTTTTGATCCCACGATCGCTCCCCTTTTGGATTGCTGGGGCTTTTTGGACCAGCGCTACCGGGTGCCCGGGCCCGAAGAGATAGAGGCTGTTTTACCGCTGGTAAATTTTCGCCTCCTGGAGCTGGACCGGGAGCGGCAGACGATTTATTTGCCTGAAGCGGGCATGTCCCTGGATCTGGGCGGAATCGCCAAAGGCTTTATTGTTGATCGCGGCCTGGCAGTGCTGTCCCGGGCCGGCATCAGGCATGCTTTTCTCAACGCCGGCGGGGATATTGGCCTTTTGGGAACCAGGCCCGACGGCGAACCCTGGCGCATCGGTGTGCGCCATCCCCGCGTAGAGAACAGCCTTATGGCTGTGCTTCCTTTAAACGGTGGAGCGGTGGTCACCTCCGGGGATTACGAGCGCACCTTTGAATTGAAGGGCGTCCGGTACCACCATATCCTTGATCCGGCCACGGGCAAACCCGCTGCCCAACTGGCCAGCGTAACTATAATCGCACCCACGGCCATGGAGGCTGACGCTCTATCCACCGCGGTGTTCGTGCTCGGCCCTTCCAGGGGCCTGGCCCTGGTAGAGCAGCTTCCCGGCATCGAGGCTGTCCTGGTTACCCCGGAGATGGAAGTTCTTGTCTCCAGCGGCCTTAAAGATATTATCGAACATCAGCAGTGATTTGATCTGCAAGGTTGTATTTTAAGGAAGCGTTCGAACCGGCTTTTCAGGATTCTGAATTCCCGAACCAATCTTTCTCCTATGGCAACTGGTCCCAGCATCAACATTATTGTCGCACTTTGGCAGTAAACCTATTAATTTGTCTAGAGGAAAACGACTTTTTTTGGTTAATTTATAAAGGGGATTTGAGAAATGAGGCGTAACCTGGTTTATTTAACCTATATGGCCGTGCTGATCACCTTTGCCGTGGTCATTCACACGGTGGAAGCGGCCCTGCCTCTGCCCATGCCCGTCCCGGGGGTGAGGTTGGGCCTGGCCAATATTATCACCCTGTTGACCATTGCGCTATACGGCGTGCGCAGCGGTCTCCTGGTGGCGGTGCTGCGCACGCTCCTGGGAAGCTTTTTCACCGGCACTTTTCTCAGCTTTGGTTTCTGGCTCAGTCTCTCTGGAGGCGTGCTCAGCTGCCTGGTGATGGCCCTGGGGATGCTTTTAGTAAAACGCGGCGTGATCAGCCTGCTATCCGTCAGTGTTCTCGGCGCAGCTTCCCATAACCTGGGCCAGGTGGCTGTGGCCAGCTTGATTGTAGCCAACTTTACGCTGCTGCGCGGCTACTATCCGCTGCTGCTCTTGCTGGCAGTGCCCACGGGCTTTTTTACCGGGCTGGCGGCACATTACCTGGAGGGTATTACCCGGCGTGTTCTCCACCAAGCCGGAGGCGCGGGGGTGGCCCGTTGAAGCTTATTCTTGCTTCAGCCTCCCCTCGCCGGGCCCGCTTGCTTGAACAGGCGGGGATCCCTTTTGAAGTGATTCCCAGCACGGTGAACGAAACCCTGGAGGGTGTCAGGCCTGAAGAAAAGGTGGTCAGGCTAGCCCTGGCCAAGGCCAAGCAGGTGGCGGCCAGCCTTCAAGAAGGGCTTGTTCTCGGTGCCGATACGGTGGTTGTGGACAATAATACGGTGCTGGAAAAGCCCCGCGACGCGGCTGAAGCGCGGCGCATGCTCAGGCAGTTGAGCGGACGGCAGCACCGCGTGCTCACCGGCCTGGCCCTGGTGGATGCCGCCGGTGGGGATTGCCAGACAGCCATTGAGGAAACCCGGGTCTGGATGCGGGCTCTGGAGAATGAATTGATTGATGCTTATGTAGCAACAGGTGAGCCCATGGATAAAGCCGGTGCTTACGGAATTCAGGAAAAGGCGGCCCTCTTTGTAGAAAAAATTGAAGGATGCTATTTTAATGTAGTCGGACTTCCCTTAAACCAGCTCTACCTTCTCCTATCCCGCATGGACATAAAACCATGGTTAGCCTGGAGGGATCGTGGAGATGAGGGAAGAGCGGTTAACGATTAAAGATTTACCCCTGGAAGAACGGCCGCGGGAAAAGTTGCAAAATTTGGGTCCGGAGGCCCTTTCCAATGCCGAGCTCCTGGCGGTGCTGCTTAGAACCGGCAGCAACCGGGAGTCGGCGGTGCAGCTTGCGGCGCGGCTTTTGGCCCTGAGCGGCGGGCTGCGCGCCCTGCCGGATCTCTCCCTGGAAGAGATGCTGGCAATTCGCGGCATGGGCCCTGCCAAGGCTATTATGATTAAAGCCGCCCTGGAACTGGGAAGGCGTTTGGCCACTACGCCCCGCGGTGAGGCTGGAAGCATCACCAACCCCCGCCAGGCGGCGCAGCTGTTCATGGAGGAACTTCGCTATAAGAAGAAGGAGCATTTTCAGGTGCTGCTTTTAAATACAAAAAATCACGTCATTTCCCGCGAAGAGATCTCCGTGGGCAGCCTTAATGCCTCTATCGTTCATCCCAGGGAAATATTCAATGTGCCCCTTCGCAAAAGCGCCGCTTCGATCATCCTGGTGCATAACCACCCCAGCGGCGATCCGTCACCCAGCCAGGAAGACCTGGAGGTGACCCGTCGCCTCGTCGATGCCGGCAATATCCTGGGCATCGCGGTGCGCGATCATATTATTATCGGGGACGGATGTTTTTTCAGTTTTAAAGAAAAGGGGCTGCTTTAATTAACATAACCTGTAAGGAAGGGGGAGAGAATATAGTCTAAAAGCATACAGCCACGAGTCCGAAAGTTGCAGGGCGGGCGCCTGTCCGTTCGCCTGGTCTAGAATATAATCGATCCACTGCTTTAAGATAATAGTCGAACTTATCAGGAAGGAGCAATAAGCATAATGGCCTCACTGTTCAGGGCATTTTCAAAAGAAATCGGCATCGACTTGGGAACAGCGAATACGCTAGTTTTCGTCAAGGGGAAAGGGGTCGTCCTGCGAGAGCCCTCTGTGGTGGCAATACGGCGCGACACCAATGATATTCTGGCTGTCGGCTCAGAAGCCAAGCGCATGATCGGGCGCACCCCGGGCAATATCGTGGCTATCCGCCCGATGAAAGATGGGGTTATTGCCGATTTTGACGTTACCCAGGCCATGTTGCGCCATTTTATCAATAAGGCCCATCCCAAGCGTGCCGCTTTCCGTCCCCAGGTAATCATTTGCGTCCCTTCCGGGGTAACGGAGGTGGAGAAACGGGCCGTTCTCGACGCCACCAACCAGACAGCACGGGAAGCCTATTTAATTGAAGAGCCGATGGCCGCCGCCATCGGCGCAGGGTTGCCCGTTTATGAACCAACCGGCAGCATGGTTGTGGATATTGGCGGCGGTACTTCCGAAGTGGCGATCATTTCCCTGGGAGGCATTGTGACCAGCAGGTCCATCCGTGTCGGCGGAGACGATATGGATGAAGCGATTATTCAGTATATCAAAAAGAAATACAACCTGATGATCGGCGACCGCACCGCTGAAGAAGTCAAGATTAATATTGGCACCGCCTTCCACAAGGACAGCGGCACTGAAATGGAGATCCGCGGGCGCGACCTGGTCACCGGGTTACCCAAAACTCATAAAGTCACCTCTGAAGAGATCAAAGAAGCTTTGGCTGATCCCGTGGAGGCAATTCTTGAAGCCATCCGGGTTACCCTGGAAAAGACCCCCCCGGAGCTGGCCGCGGATATTATGGACAAGGGCATCGTGTTAACCGGAGGCGGGGCGCTGCTGCACGGTTTTGACCGCCGCATCTCCGAAGAAACGGGCATGCCCGTTTTCCTGGCTGAAAATCCCATGGACTGCGTGGTTTTGGGCGCGGGAAAGGCCTTGTCTGAAATTGATTTGCTGCGCCGGGTAGCCCTGCTTACCCGCAAAGGGGGTTCTTCTTAAATGAAGGCCCCGGTCTGGGTTTAAAACTACAGTCAAACATTTTTATGGGGACGTGTCGGTTTAAATGGCCAAGCAAAATCGAGGGCGTAAGAGTGTGGCGCTGCTGGTGGTGATCATTGGCCTGCTGCTTTTAATCAGCATTACCGGTGATGGCAGGGAGGATCTTACCCCGGTGGAAGATCTGCTGCTGGGCATCTTTGCGCCGCTCCAGACGTTTTTCTCTTCAGCCGGAAGGCAGCTGCAGTCGCTCTATGATGCTGTGGTCTCCTTTCACGAGCTGAAAGCGGAAAACGAGCGGTTGCGTGAAGAGCTCTCCTACTATGAGGGGCAGTTGATCCAGCTGCAGGAACTGCAAAAAAAGAATCACCACTATCGCCAGATGCTGGGCTTCCAGGAAAGCAGCGGCTTTGAGCTGCTGCCGGCGGAAGTGATTGCCCGCGATCCCAGCCAGTGGTTCGGCAGTATTACCATTAACCGCGGCTACCTGGACGGAGTCACCCGCGAAGCTGCGGTAATTACCGAGCGCGGCCTGGTGGGCATAGTCTCCACCGTTTCGCCCAACTCCAGTCAGATTATTCTGATAACTGACCCGCGGCTGGAGGTTAGTGCGAGGGTGCAGCGCTCCCGCGATCCGGGTGTAGTGGGAATTGTTGAAAGCTATGCCGCAGATCAGGCTTACCTTAAAATGTCTACCTTGACCCCTGAGTGCAACGTCCAGCCGGGAGATGTGATCGTTACTTCGGGTTTGGGCGGCATCTTTCCCGAGGGAATTGCCATCGGCACGGTTAAAGAAATAGTGGACGATCAGTTCAGCCTGGTCATGTCGGTTCTGGTTGAACCCCGGGTTAACTTTAACCGCCTCGAGGAGGTTTTCATTATCATCGGGGGAAAGGAAGGGCCGCCTCTTCAAGAGGAGAGCGATGTGGAAAGCCTGGAGGAAGAAGGAGAGGAGGAGCAGTAGCGGTGGTCTTTTACGTGATCGTTACCCTTGCCTTTGTCCTGGCGCTGCTCCTGGAAGGATCGATCCTCTCTTTTTTCATGCTGGAGAAAGCGCTGCCTGATTTTTACCTGGTCCTGGTAATCAGCCTCGGTTTTCTCCTCGGCGAAAGGCGCGGCGCCCTGATCGGGCTCCTGGCCGGCTTTTTACAGGACATTGTCCACGGCTCGGCCCTCGGTTTCTTCGCCCTGGCAAAAATGCTTTTAGGCTATGGAACCGGCCTTTTAGGGCGCGAACTTTACCAGGATCAACTTCTGGCGCCGTCGCTGATGGTGCTGGTTGGCACCCTGACCCATGAATTTATTCTTTATTTCCTGGTGAGCCAGTTTATCGGAACGGGGATGCCGGTGGAATGGAGTATCAGACGCCTGCTTATCCCCAAGGCCCTTTACAATATGGGGTTGGCCTTGTTGTTTTATCCCCTGCTCTACCGTCTTTACTACAGCAGCAGGAGGCCTAAAGTAAAGCTGCAGCTGCGTGAAGGAGGCTCCCGTAGATGACCAAGTTAATGCTGCGGCGGGTTCGTATCATTTTCGTCATCGTCATCGCCATATTTGTTCTGCTGTCTGCCCGCCTGGCCTACCTGCAGATCTTAAAGCATGAATACTACTGGAACCGCGCCGAAAAAAACCGCCTGACCAAGATTACCCTGGTGGCGGCCCGTGGTGAAATCTATGACCGCGCTGGAAAGCTTCTGGTAGGCAACCGCCCCGGTTTTGTCGTCTCGCTGATGGACCTGGGCGACGGATACGATCCTGGGACCATATCCTTTCTCAGTGAAGTTCTGGAGATAGAAGAAGAGGAAATTTATGATGCCATCCAGGGACAGCTCTACATGCGCTATCTTCCGCTGCGCTTAAAAAGCGATATCAGCCCGGAAACCATTGCCCGGATATCCGAAAACCGGTGGAAATTGCAGGGAGTCAATATCGAGGTGCATCCGGTTCGCGACTACAAGGTTGGCAGCACTGCCGCGCACGTGCTGGGATACCTGGGCCAGGATACTGTCAGCGAAGCGATGCAGGAGCGCTGGGCTAAAGAAGGGTATGTCTACAAGGTGGGGGACATGGTGGGCCAGACCGGCCTGGAGCAAACCTGGGAGCCCTGGCTGAAGGGAGAGGACGGGGAGCAACTCATTGAAATCAACCATCTAGGGCAGGCCATCGACTATTTCGACCGGATTGAACCGGTGCCGGGAGACAACCTCTTTTTGACTCTGGACTTGGATTTGCAGCAAGTAGCCGAAGAAGCGCTCCAGAGGCGGGTCGAAGCCATCAAGACCGAGGGTAAGGGAAACCGCCATGCCGGGCGGGCCGCCGCCGTGGTCATGGACCCAAACAGCGGCGCCATCCTGGCTCTGGCCAATTACCCCTCCTATGATCTGAATACCTTCAGGCAAAATTACCCGGACCTGCTCAACGATCCTCACCGGCCCCTGACCAATACAGCCATTCAGGGCAACTATCCGGTCGGCTCAACTTTCAAAATGGTCACCGCAGCGGCGGTCTTTGAAGAGGGACTTTATCATGATCGCCATATCACCAGGTGTCCCGGGGTTATTACCCTGGCCGGAGATACCCGGGCCTGCTATAACAGCATTGCCCACGGCGCCCTTAATTTTTACGATGCCTTAGCCGTTTCCTGCAATATCTATTTTTACCGGGCCGGGCTGGCGGCAGGCTCCGACCTGTTGGCCAAGTATGCCCGAGAGTTCGGCTTCGGCAGCCCCACCGGGCTGACCGATATCATTGGAGAAAGCCCCGGCATTCTGGTCAGCCGCGAAAACAGGACCCTTTACCCCGCCGACGC
Organism: Bacillota bacterium; assembly: GCA_029782095.1. Lineage (GTDB taxonomy): Bacteria > Bacillota > Dethiobacteria > DTU022 > DTU022 > JAKPEE01. The sequence goes on from JAKOVL010000045.1 coordinate 7,284, forward strand.
CATGAGTCTAGCCATCGGTCAGCTGTCCTCATATACCGCCCTGCAGCTGGCCAACTACGTCTCTATTATTGCCAACGGAGGCATCCATTACCGTCCCTACCTGGTGCAGACAGTGGAAGATAGCGCCGGAAATATAGTTTACGAGGCCGAGCCCGAGGTGCTCCGCCGGGCCAATATTTCCGAACGGACCTTTTCCGTCCTGCGCGAAGGGATGCGGCGCGTTACCCAACCCCGGGGCACCGCCTGGTATAATTTTTCACAGCTGCCGGTAACCGTGGCCGGCAAAACCGGTTCCGCCGAGGTGGGCCGCGGCATTCCGGCCCATAGCCTTTTCGTCGGCTATGCCCCCTTCGAGAAGCCGGAAATTGTAGTGGCTGTAATCGTGGAGCACGGCGGCATCGGCGCCACCGGTGCTGTGCCTGTGGCCGCCGAAATCATGGAATATTATTTTACCGGTACGATCAAAGGAGTTATGGATGACGATGCCGATGCTGGACCGACGGCTGATTAGAAACTTCGATTATTTTCTTCTGGTAGTCCTGCTGGCCATCTGCGCACTGGGGACAATTATTCTCTACAGCACTGCCCGGGGATTGGACGGATCTGTGGAAGCGCTGCACTTTATGCAGCGCCAGGCCATTTTCCTGGGTGCGGGTTTCTTTCTGATGTTCATGATCTGTTTTATTGATTACATTAATTTTGTGAACTGGGCCCGCTACCTTTATCTGGCCAGCCTTTTCTTATTGGCCCTGGTTTTGATCCCCGGTGTGGGTCAGACAGAGTATGGAGCTACACGCTGGATTTCCATTGGTTTTTTTAATCTTCAACCTTCGGAAGTGGCGAAAATTGCCCTGATTATATTCCTGGCTAAAGTGCTCTCCGAAAAAGAAGGGCCATTTGACGGTTTCAAAGACCTGATGCCTTCCCTGGCGGCCACAGCCGCACCCATGGCCCTGATCTTTTTACAGCCTGACCTGGGCACTGCTCTGGTGTTTGCGGCCGTGCTGCTAGGCATGTTATACGCCGCGGGCGTAGACGGTCGCTACCTGGCTGCCCTTATCGGCGCCGGGGTAGCAGCGGTGCCGCTGTTCTGGTTCTTTTTGCTTAAAGACTACCAGAAGATGCGCCTCATGGTCTTTATCAACCCGGACATGGACCCCATTCAATACGGCTACCAGTTGCTGCAATCTATGATCGGCATCGGATCGGGCGGCCTATCGGGCAAGGGTCTCTTTGAAAGTACTCAGGTACGCCTGAAGTTTTTACCCTTTCCCAAAACAGACTTTATCTTCTCTGTTCTGGGGGAAGAACTGGGTTTCGCCGGTGCAGTGGGTCTACTGGCCCTCTTTTTCTTGCTTATCTATCGCATTCTATGGATCGGCACCCACTCTAAGGACAAATTTGGCTTTCTTTTCTGCATTGGGACGGCCGTCTTACTCACTTTCCAGATATTAGTAAATATTGGCATGACAATCGGTGTTATGCCCATTACCGGGATCCCCCTACCCTTCATTAGCTATGGTAACAACGCCCTTTTAGTCAACATGATGGCCATCGGCCTGGTCCTCAACGTGGGCATGCGCAGGCACAAAATCCAGTTCTAAACATATTTCTCCCCTCCACCGAATATATTTCTAACAGGGACAACCCGGTTAAGGGAGCAGTGAGCGATGAGACGCAGGCGCAGAAGAGCGCCCGCCTCCACTCTCCGGGCCAGCCTGGCCCAGCGGATGCGGGAGAAAGACGAATGGAGCAGCGGAGTATTTGATTATGACGATGGAGAGCGAACCGCAGCACCATTTTTTTTAGTAGCCTTGCTGCAACAGATGCACCGCTACCTGTTGGTTAAGATCGCTGTGGCGGTGGTGGTGGTCCTGGTAGCAGCGCTCCTTTACAGCGGCAATTATGCCTGGGGCAGGCCGCTCTTGGAGGCGCTGCAGTTCGTGGTTTCCTGGGATATGGACCTGGAAGCCCTTGCCCGGCAGGCCGCTCCGGCCTTCCGCACAGTGTGGAACAACTGGGATTATACCGGCGCAAATAAGGAAGAGAAATCCGATATGGTGCTGCTGCCCCTGAACGGCAATCTCATCAGCGGCTACGGCATGCGCCTTGATCCTCGTTCCGGCCGGGAGCAGATGCATTACGGCATAGACCTGGGCGCGCCGGAGGGGACCCCTGTTTTAGCGGTCCTTGATGGGGTTGTATTAAGGGTTGAGGTTGCTCATGACAGCGGCGAAAACGCCGCCATCCTCCTGGAACATGACGGCGGCTGGCAAACCTTCTACCGGGGCCTGGGTGTAGTGGCGGTTAAGGAAGGAGATACTCTTAAAGCCGGGGCGCAGCTCGGCTTTCTGGGGTCCGCTTCGCTCTGGGATACGCCGCATTTGCATTTCGAGCTGCGCCATGACGGCCGCCCGGTGGAGCCAGCGCCGCAGTGGCTGGAGCAATACCGAGAGCCTGCGATTTAACAGCGAAAAGAATACAGGAGACAGGAGAATGTCTCAAATGAAAATCTCTCTTTAGACAGAGGCATCGCCGGGGAGAGATCTGGGGTGATTTTTAGTTGCCTCTAGGTTCACTCTGGGGTATTCGCCTGCGCGTCAATCCCCTCCTTTTTTTGTTTGGGGCCCTGTGGATTTACCTGGGCGCACCGGTAGAAACAGCATTGCTGTGCCTGATTGTCCTGGTCCACGAGTTTGCCCATGCCCTATCAGGCCGGGCGATGGGACTGAAGGTAAGCGAGATCCAGCTGTACCCTTTCGGGGGCGTGGCCCGCATTGAAGAGCTGCTGGAACTGGAACCTTACCTGGAGCGCCGCCTGGCCTGGGCCGGGCCGGCGGCAAACTTTGCCATGGCCGGAGCGGGTATGGTTTTATACAGCCGCCTCTTTCCCGGCTGTGGCCCGCTTCTTTTCTTTATCCGCTCCAACCTGGTTCTGGCATTTTTTAACCTCCTTCCGGCCCTGCCCCTGGATGGGGGGCGCATCCTGCGAGCCACTTTGTCTCCTGTGTTAGGGTTCCGTTCTGCCACCGAGAAAGCGGCGCTGATGGGGCAAATACTATCAGTTTTGCTTTGCGGCGCCGGGTTTTTTTTCTGGCGTTCCGGCGGCCTGGGGCTTTCCGCCATCCTCACGGGGATTTTTCTCTTTTTTGCCGCTACCCGTGAAAAAAATCTGGCTGTCTATTCCTTTTTGCGCTCTTTGGGGGTAAAAGAAAAAGAGCTGTATAAGCGTGGCGGGCTTAAAGGCGAGCTGCTGGTAGTCCTGGAGGAGACAAGGCTTCTGGATGTTTTTCGCCTTTTCTCGCCCCAGCGCTACCATTTTGTTCGGGTGGTGGATCGCTCCCAGCGGGTTCATGGAGAGATAACAGAAACTTCCTTAATTAGAGCTGCCATACATAAAGGGCTTGATATACCCATAAAGAAGATATTATAATTGTGGACAGGGGACAGGAAAAAGCTGTAGATCCCCATGCACCCATTAGGCGGGAGCACTATCCTAAAGATGGAAATCCGTTTCCCCCCTTTTCCAAGGGGGGCAGGGGGGATTGGTTCAGGATATAGCAATCATCTATGGTTAAGAATAAAGAAAAGGCTCCTATCGAAAAAGTACAGGTGTCCGCCCTTGTCTCCTGTGTCCTGTCTCCTGTCTCCATGCCTGTCCTTGCTTTTCCCTGACTGTTGTAATGATGCCACTGTTTGCTTTGGCAACAAAGCTGGAGGTATTAATGTTATCGCTAGAAAAAAAGCTGCAACTTCTGCTGCCCCGGGTGCAGAAACCGGCGCGCTACCTGGGCAACGAATGGAACGCCATCAAGAAAGATCACCGCTCTGTACAGGTGCGCATGGCCCTTCTTTTTCCCGACCTCTATGAAGTGGGCATGTCCAATTTGGGCTTGAAAATTCTCTACGAGGTAGTAAACCGTCGTCAGGACGCCCTGCTGGAGCGCGCCTTTGCTCCCGCCGTGGATATGGAAGAGCTGATGCGCCGTGAAAATGTGCCTCTTTTTTCCCTGGAGAGCAAAGTGCCGCTGCGCTGCTTTGATCTGATCGGTTTTTCCCTGCAGTACGAGCTGAGCTACACCAATGTGCTCAATATGCTTGATTTGGCCGGGGTGCCCCTTTACAGCTGCCAGCGCAGCGAAGAAGACCCGCTGGTAGTGGGAGGCGGCCCCTGTGTTTTTAACCCCGAGCCCCTGGCCCCATTTTTTGACCTGTTTTTACTTGGCGATGGCGAAGAGGCGCTGCCTGAGCTGCTTGACCGCTGGATCGCCATGCGCCGGCAGAATTTAAGCCGCCGTGAAATACTGGCCGGCCTGGCTGCGGTACCCGGTTTTTATATTCCCTCTTTCTACGAACCCGTTTACAGCGAAGGCCGTTTCAGCGGCATCAAGCGCCTTGCGGAAGAGGCGCCGCCCACTGTGTCCAAGCGCTCTGTTGCCGATTTAAACAGCGTTCCTTACCCCGTGGCCCCCATCGTCTCCCACATTCCCGCCGTTCACGATCGGGCCGTGATTGAGCTTTTCCGCGGTTGCGCCCGCGGCTGCCGCTTTTGCCAAGCCGGGGTGATCTACCGCCCCGTGCGCCGCCGCAGCCCCGAAAATTTGAAAAACATCGCCCGGCAGACCCTGCATGCCACCGGTTACGAAGAGATGTCCCTCTCTTCCCTGAGCAGCAGTGATTATCCGCGGGTGGACAACCTGATCAAGGAGCTGGAAGAAGAGAGCGCCGGCAGCAGGGTTAAATATTCTCTCCCCTCATTAAGGCTTGATTCATTTTCAGTCAAACTGGCAGACCAGGTGCACCAGGGCCGGCGCGGCAGCCTGACTTTTGCCCCTGAAGCGGCTACCGCGCGGCTGCGCCGGGTTATCGGTAAAAATATCAGCGAGGCGGATCTTTTCACCGCTACCGGCGATGCTGTCCGGGCCGGATGGCAGGCCTTTAAGCTTTACTTCATGATCGGGCTGCCCACGGAGACTGACGATGATGTAAAAGCCATCGCCGCTTTGTGCCGGAAGCTGGTCGATACGCTCAGGCGGGAGCACGGGATCAGGCCGCGCCTCTCTGTCAGTGTATCCACCTTTGTCCCCAAGCCCCATACGCCCTTCCAGTGGGAGCCCCAAATCCCGCTGCCTTTAATCTTAAAGCGGCAGAAGCTGCTGCAGGAGTCTTTCAAGCCGCTGCGCTCCGTGTCGCTAAGCTGGCATGACGCGGGCTCCAGCTTTCTGGAAGCAGTGTTTGCCCGGGGGGACCGCACCCTGGCCCCGCTGCTGGAGCACGCCTGGCGCTGCGGCTGCCGCTTTGACGGATGGTCGGATCACTTTTCCTTTGACCGCTGGCGCGATGCTTTTAATGATTTGAACCTGCGGGCGGAGCTTTACGCCAACCGGCGCTTCAATTACGACGATCCCCTGCCGTGGGATCACTTGGAAAGCGGCACCGCAAAAACCGCCTTGATTAAAGAGCACATGCGGGCCATGCAGGCTGCGCTCGAGCCGGAGGGGGCGAAAAGCCTGTGAGCCGCATCTGCTTTCGCTATGCCGTGGGAGAAGAGCTGAAGTTTCTGTCCCACCTGGATTTAATGCGCCTTTTTCACCGCGCCCTGCGGCGCTCTATGCTGCCCATGGATTATACCAAGGGTTATAGCCCCCACCCCCGCTTGAACCTGGCTGCGCCGCTGCCCGTGGGGGCTACCGCCGCCGCGGAATATGGCGAGATCTTTTTTACCCGGGAGATTGGCCCTGACCAGTTTTTGCACTCCGTGCGGCGGCAGCTGCCTGAAGATCTCACTTTGACCGGCGCCGCCTGCGTCGCCGTGGAGGCACCCCCCCTGGCAGCGGTAATCAATGCCGCCGCCTACGAGATGGCCTGGTGGGGGACAGAGCCAGGCCCGGAAGAAGATACTCTGAAGCAGGCGCTGCAAAATATTCTCGATCGTAAAGAAATTATCGTGGCGCGGCGCACCAAGAGCGGTAAAACGGCAGAAACGGATATTCGCCCCTTTATTTTTGAAGCATCCCTGGACTCCGCCGAAACCGCTGTCCCCAAAGTGGCCCTGCTGCTGCAGCTGGGCGGCAAAGGGGGTGTATCTCCGTACGCTGTGCTGGAGCTGCTGGATCTAAACGAAAAATTTAAACCGGCCCACCTCTGGCGGCTGCACCGCCGCGGTCTCTATATTTATAAAGAAGGAAAGTTGATTAATCCACTCCAGGAAGGAGGTGAAAGCATAAGTGGATAAAAAAATTCTGGTTAACTGCGACAGCCGCGCCACCCGGGTGGCGATCGTGGAAAACGGCAAGCTGGTGGAGCTTTACATTGAAAGGCCGCTGCAGCACCGGGTTGTCGGCAACCTGTACAAGGGTATTGTGGCCAACGTGCTGCCGGGAATGCAGGCTGCTTTTGTCGACATCGGGTTGGAGAAAAATGCATTTTTATACGTGGACGATATTTTTATCGAGGATCACGACGAGAACCTGCCCCCGCCCCGCGCTGCCATTGACAAGCTGCTTAAGGTGGGGGAAGAAATTATGGTTCAGGTCATCAAAGAACCCTTCGGCAGCAAAGGGGCCCGGGTAACCGGACAGATCACCCTGCCCGGCCGCTACCTGGTCCTGGTGCCGGGGGCCGACTACGTCGGCGTTTCCCGGCGCATCGAAAGCCAGGTTGAGCGGGAGCGGCTGCGCCGCGAGGCGGAAAAGCTGCGCCCGGAAAAGCTGGGACTGATCGTCCGCACCGTGGCCGAGGGGGCTGATCGGGAGGTCCTTGAACAGGATCTGCACTTTTTGGTTCAGCTGTGGCATCGCATCACGCAGCGGTTTCAGCAAAAAACTGCACCTGCAGTCATATACCAGGACCTGGCCCTGACCTGCCGCATCGCCCGGGACTTTTTCGTGGAAGATTTTAGCGCTTTCCTCATCGACAATGAACATGAGTACGAGAAAGTACGGGAAATCCTTGATTATATTTCGCCCCATTTAAAATCCAAGGTTAAGCTTTACCGCGACTCCCAGCCTATCTTTGAACGCTACGATGTGGAGAGAGAAATAGAAAAAGCGCTGGAAGGACAGGTGTGGTTGAAAAGCGGTGGCTATCTTGTCTTCGATGAAACCGAAGCCCTGACCGTTGTGGATGTTAACACGGGCCGCTATATCGGTCGGCGCAACCTGGCCGATACAATCTTGAGAACCAATCTGGAAGCAGCGGAAGAGATTGCCCGCCAGATCCGGCTGCGCGATATTGGGGGCATTATTATCATTGATTTTATAGATATGAACTTGGAAGAACATCGCCAGAAGGTTCTGGACAAGCTGAACGAGTGCATCAAGCACGATCGCACCAAGACCTATGTCCTGGGTTTAACCAGCCTCGGGCTCGTGGAGATGACTCGGAAAAAAGTGCGCCAGGATCTGGCTGCAGTACTGCAGCAGCCCTGTCCTTACTGCAACGGGGCCGGGCGGGTGCTCACTCCCCTGGTGGTCAGCGCCCGGGTGGAAAGGGATTTAAAAAATATCTTGCAGCGTGAACGCTGCCAGGCCGTCCTGGTAGAGATGCATCCCGAGGTGGCGGCCATCATTATTGGCTCCGGTGGCGGCAATCTTAAAAAACTGGAAGAAGATTTGGGCAAGCATATCTTTATCCGCGGCGACGCCGATGTGCATATTGAAAAATACCGCATCGTGGCCAAGGGGAATTTAAAAGAAATAGAAGCCCTGGCCTTTCCTGTGGCTGCGGGGGATGTTCTGGAAGTGCTCATTGAAGAACCCCATTCGCTTCACCCCTCCCACGGTATCGCCCGCCTGAAAGGTTACGTCATTAACGTGGAGAATGCGGGCGAAAAAGTGGGCCAGGAACTGCGCGTGGAGATAACCGAGGTCAGCCGGACCTCCGCCCGGGCTGTCGTCCTCGACACGGTTAAATGCGGCTGATTAACAACTGGCAGGGGCGCGGCGCCGCCGCGCCCCTTGTTTCACCAGCCGGGAGAGCCAGCAACCTACCTTGCTCATGTTTTATAGCCTGTTGTAAACCTCCGGGTCACCCCTGTCTCAGGAGGGAGCCGCGGGTTGACAGGCATGGTAAAAAATGTTATGATAATATGGAAAAGAACGTACGTTGCAAATTAATAGTTGAAATAAGGGCAAGATTTATATGGTCATTCACAAGGTCATAAAAAATGATATTAAGCGCATTGAAGGATTTCGGCTTTGGCTCTTTGAACCTTAAAGTTAGTGATTTTTTGGAAGAAGGCCAGGTTATTCAACCAGGGTGCCCTCCCAATCGCATTGACTTGCTTACCACTTTGTCAGGTCTGACCTTTAACGATTCCGCCTCTATTCTTGCATCCTGCGGCAATCCGTGATAAAATGTGGTTTGTTACCGCACGAGGGTGGTTTGAAAGCCCGCCTGGTCCCGGGCTACCTGCCTCGGCGTGTCCTACAAGTTTTACGGGAGGATTGATTATATGTACGCCATCATCGAAACGGGCGGCAAGCAGTACCGTGTTGAGGAAGGGAAAAAGATCCGCATCGAGAAGCTGCCCCAGGACAAAGGGGAGACGGTAGTTTTCGACCGGGTTCTGCTGGTTAATAATGGCGGGGACCTCCAGGTGGGCAAGCCATACCTGGAGGGGAGCCGGGTGGAAGGTAAAGTGACTGCCCGGGGCCGGGGTCGGAAAATTATTGTGTTTAAGTTTAAGGCCAAAAAGAACTATAAGCGCACCCAGGGGCACCGCCAGCCCTTCAGCGAGGTGCTGATTGAAAAGATCGTAACAGGCGCCAAATAGATTTATTCACGTCACGGGGAGGTGTAATCTTAAATGGCTCATAAAAAAGGTGTTGGCAGTTCACGCAACGGACGCGACAGCAACGCCAAACGGCTTGGCGTCAAGTGCTACGGCGGACAGGTCGTAACCGCGGGAAGCATCATTGTGCGCCAGCGGGGGACCAGAATTCATCCCGGCGTTAACGTGGGCAGGGGAGGCGATGATACTCTCTTTGCCAAAATTGACGGTCGTGTTGTCTATGAATACAATGGCAGGGCGAAAAAACAGGTCAGCGTATATCCCCTTGAAGGCGAAGCAGCGGGTTAAAAATAGTCCGGGGCAACCCGGACTTTTTTCAATTCCTGCAAGATGTTGAATATCTGTACACCAGGGTGATTTTTTGTTTATCGATGAAATCTGGCTGGAAGTGAAAGGCGGCCGCGGCGGCGACGGCGCCGTTTCTTTTCGCCGTGAAAAATATGTGCCCAGGGGCGGACCCGACGGCGGGGACGGAGGCGCAGGCGGTAGCGTCTATCTGTGGGCGGATCCCTCGCGCCACAGCTTTCTGGACCTGCGCTATCGACGCCACCTTAAGGCCGACAAAGGCATGCCCGGCCGCGGCCAGAATAAAAACGGCCGCAGTGGAAAAGATCTGCTCGTCCCTGTTCCTGTGGGCACCCTGGTTAAAGATGAAAAGGGCCGCCCATTGGCCGATTTAACCAAGCCCGGGCAAAGGGTTTGTGTGGCCGCCGGTGGCAGGGGGGGCAGGGGCAACGCCCGTTTTGCCAGTGCGCGGCGCCAGGCCCCGCGGCTGGCTGAAAAAGGTGAGCCCGGCGAAGAGCGCCGCATCTACCTGGAGCTAAAACTGATCGCCCAGGTGGGGCTGGTAGGATTCCCCAATGCCGGCAAGTCTTCGCTTCTCGCGCGTATTTCGTCGGCCCGGCCCAGGGTGGCCAGTTATCCCTTTACCACGGTCACCCCAAACCTGGGGGTGGTGGAAACAGAAGACGGCGGCAGCTTTGTGGCGGCGGATCTGCCCGGTTTAATTGAGGGAGCACACCGCGGCGCCGGGCTGGGGCACCGTTTTTTAAGGCACGTGGAGCGCAACCTGCTGCTGCTGCTGGTTATCGATCTATCACCTGAAGCGGATCCTCAACCGGAAGAAGCTTACCGGCAGCTGCTTAAGGAGTTATCCCTTTACAGCGAAAAGCTCATCCGGTATCCCAGGGTGGTGGCCGGCAATAAAATGGATCTGCCTGGGGCTGCTGAAAATTTTGAAAGCCTGCGCCGCGTGGTGGAGGATAATGTGGCGTTGTTTCCCATTTCTGCGGCTACAGGCAGCGGGGTGAGCCGGCTGACCCGCCATCTCGCCGCCGAGGTGGCGCACCTTTCCGCCCGGGAAGCGGCACAGCCGGACGCTCCCGTAATCAAGGCGGAGGCCGGTCTTAAGCCCGCCGGCCCCCTTTTTTCAGTGGAAAAAGAAGGCGATGTTTTTGTGGTCCGCGGCAAAAGGATTGAAGCGATCCTTGCCCGCACCGATCTCAATAACGAAGAATCGCTGTGGCGTTTTCAGGCTTACTGCCGCCGCTGCGGCCTGGAAAAGAAACTTGAGGAAATGGGCATTGCCGATGGCGATACGGTCCGCATCGGCAAGGAAGAATTTAACTATTACGGCCAGACAGTCAGGGAGTAGAAAATGGCGACGATCATCCGAAACCGCAAGGCAGGTAAAATTAACCTGGGTTTGATGGGGGGGACTTTTGATCCGATTCACCTGGGGCACCTGGTCAGCGCCGAGGAGGCCCGCCAGCAGTTTGACCTGGATTACGTGGTCTTTGTCCCGGCAGGCATACCGCCCCACAAGGAACGGAGCAAGGTCAGCGATCCCGAGCACCGCTACCTCATGACCACCCTGGCGGTAATGTCCAACCCGGCCTTTATTGTATCGCGCTTTGAGGTGGATCGCGAAGTACCGTCCTACACCATTGATACGGTGCGCCATTTCGCTGAGCAGGAAGCGTATGAGGCCAATATCTATTTTATCACCGGCGCCGACGCCATCCTGGAAATACTGACCTGGAAGGATTACACCGCTTTGCTCGACCTGTGTACCTTTATTGCCGTAACGCGCCCGGGCTACTCCCTGGAGCGCCTGGAAGAAATACAGAAGAGTCTGCCCGGAATTATGAACAAAGTGCACCTGCTGGAGATTCCGGCCCTGGCCATCTCTTCGACCTATATTCGCGAAAGGGTAGCCCTCGGTAAAACGATCAAGTATCTGACCCCGGAGCCGGTAGAGCAGTACATCAAAAAGCAGCGTCTCTATATCAACGGTTAAATTTTTTTGAGATTTTACCGGAAGAAGTTTGCCGGGCTTTAAAATAGGTTATAATATCTGTGGAGGTGTTACCCAATGGCGAAGACTTTGTATGTAGGCAATATCCCCTGGAGTACCACCGAAAGCGAGCTCGAGCAGGTGTTCTCGCAGTTTGGACAGGTTTTGGAATGCCGGATTATAACCGAGCGCGCTACCGGGCGTTCCCGGGGATACGGTTTTGTCGAGGTCAATGATGAAGATATGGAAACCATCATGGAGAAGACCAACGGCCTGGAACTGGAAGGTAGAAAACTGGTCGTAAACGAAGCAAAACCGCGGGAAGATCAATAATACATACACGGGCAACATTCGCCAGTTGCCTCAATAGTAGACTATGCATGCATTAAGGCAAGGGAATGCTGCAATTTTCTGCCTGGAACTTAAACATGTCTAAGAAGCCAGGCAGGAAATTTCTTTTATTCGGAGAATTTTGCACAACAGGTACTTGCCGATGAACTTAGATCAGTGCAGGGCATTGCTCAAAAAGAGGCTATCTGTTGATTTATACCGCCATACCCTCGGAGTGGCGGAAACGGCCGCTGATCTGGCGCTCACTTACGGGGCTGATCGGGACAAGGCCTACCTGGCCGGACTGCTTCATGACTACGCCAAAGAGCTCGAACCGGCGCTGCTGCAGCAAAAAGCAAAGGAGCTGCAGCTCTCTCTGGATCCGGTGACCTTGAGCGAAGGGCATAAGCTGTTGCACGCCCCCGTGGGTGCGGCCCTGATCCGTGAAGAACTGGGTATTGTTGATCCGGAAATAAGCAGCGCCATTTTTTATCATACCACGGGGCGGGCCGGAATGAGCGTGTTGGAGAAAGTGGTTTACCTGGCTGACTTTATTGAGCCGAACCGTGATTTTGCGGCTGTAGGGCGGCTGCGGGAACTATCCCGCAGCAGCCTGGATCAGGCCGTCCTGGCCGCGGTAGATTTGACTATTACCCTGGTGCTGCAGCGGGGCTTAATGCTTCACCCGGACTCGGTGGCGCTGCGCAATGACTTAATCGCCCGGATCAGGAAGCAGGGAAACGGAGGCTGACGCATGAAACTGGGCAGGCCCATTTTGCTACAAAAACCGAAGGCTTCACGCCGCAAACGCGGCCTGCCATTTATCCTGATTACAATTGCGCTGCTGTCAGCAGCTGTTGTTGTTTCTGCAAATCTAGTTGCCACTTTCAACTCCTTTCACAACCAGGCTGAATGGGCCCAGGCACTGCGCCTGCAGGGCTCCGGCAATGATGTGGTTTACCTCCTCTATGGCATCGACTACTGGGGAGCGAGGCCATACGTGGAGCGCCTGCTCCTGCTGCATCACGACACCGGAAGCGGAACTATGACCGCAGTCTTCATTCCCGGGAACACCATGATTTTATCAGAAGAGGGTGACCCTGAGCCTTTGGGCCAGGTTTATTGCCGCCTGCCGACAGAGGAATTTATTAGTTTGATCCGGGAAATAACAGGCCTACCGGTGCACCATTTTGTGGCGCTTAATTATGAAGGCATCCTGGCCATGACTGAATACCTGGGCGGCGTCCCGGCACGCCTTTTACCCGGTGGGCCGCCGACAGACCTGCTTCCAAAGGATAAAGAGGTGCTGGGAGGTTTTGAGCTCTATCGCTATTTTCTCACCGCCGACTATGGTGAGCCGGCTTGGGACCAGTTGGAGCGGCAGCGCCAGGTTTTGCTGCAAATTTGGAGCAAAATGGAACGCTGCAAGCTCTGGCAATGGCCTCGCCTGGCCAGATTATTGAATACTTACATCGACACCGATCTTTCCTGGCAGGAATTGGGGGAGCTGCGCCGCTTTTTGGCCGGCTATCCTTTCAGCCAGGTTAAAACCGCCGTCTTGCCGGGAAAGGAAGAGGCGATCAATGGGTATTCCCTATGGGTGCCCGATGCTGAAGCTGTCGCTGATCTGATCCGCATGATTAATGAAGGGTACCTGGTGCTGCCCGGTGAAGTTCAGGTTGAGGTGCTCAACGGCACCGGCATATCGGGCGTGGCTGCCGAAGTGTCGGCCTTGCTTGAGCAGGAAGGCTTTCAGGTGGCCTCTCCCGGCAATGCGGACCATTTTGAGTACGAAGAGACGCTGGTCATTGCCCGGGGAGAATCGCTGGCCAAAGCCAGGGCCGTGGCCTTGCACATTGCCGGCGCGGTCCTGGAACATCGCCCCGATGCGGAGGCGGCGGTGGATGTTACGGTTATTGTTGGACAGAGCTATCTTCAGCAAGAGAGCGATGAATAACCAGTAAAAAAAATGGGGAGGTGATTGCTTTTGTCACGGGAGCCGGGCCATAGCCCGCGGAATCTTTCACTCCTGGCCTATCAGTTGGCCGTGGAGAAAAAAGCGATAGATCCTGTATTGCTGGAAGTCGGCAAAATGTCCATCGTGGCCGACTATTTTTTCATCGCCACCGGAGCCTCAAAAGTCCAGGTGCACGCTATCTGCGACCACCTCATGAAAAAAATTAAAGAGGCAGGGTATCCCCTTCTTCACGTGGAGGGGTACCGGGAAGGATGGTGGGTGGTTCTGGATTACGGATCCCTGGTCATTCACATCTTTCAGCCGGACGCCAGGGCGTTCTACGACCTGGAAAGACTCTGGAGCAAAGCACCGGTAGTTGAGCTAACGGGCACCTGAACTTAGGACTTGATCCGGTAGGGAATCCAGTGGAAAAGCCAGGGTTTTCAACATTCCCTCCCCCCTGGTGGGGGAGGTCAGGGTGGGGGGCGTTCGGTTACCCTCCCCTCTAATAAAAAGGTTAGAGCCGGGTATTCCATACTCCCTCCCCCTTGATGGGGGAGGGTCGGGGTGGGGGTGATGGTTTAAAACCACCTTCCTGCGATTTCGCGTCATGAGGGCAACCTGTCTTTGCAGCTTTTTTTTGAATGTCCGGTGGCGGCGTGAGCTAATTTTCCCCCTCTCCCTAACCCTCTCGTACCAGGGGAGAGGGAACCGCAGTCCTCCCCTTGCTGGTGGGAGAAGAGCTTCGGAGTGGGAGTGAGTGAGTTGAGCAAAATTCGGGAAGCGCTTCAGCAGGCAGCACAGATAAACACAGATCCTTCGGGAGCGGAATACCGTTCCCTCTCCATCCGCGACACCATTCAGCTGGCGGAACAGTATAATCTCTCCCGCCGGGAGCTGGAGATCGCTGCACTGGAAGAAGGAATTATCCCCGAGCGCTACCAGCGCAGCATCGGCACCGTCGGCATTGAAGGGCAAATCCGGCTGCTAAAGTCTTCTGTGGGCGTGGTTGGCGCCGGTGGGCTGGGCGGCCTGGTGGTGGAGCTGCTGGCCCGCATGGGCGTGGGCTCCCTGGTGGTGGTCGATAATGATCGTTTCTCCGATAGCAACTTAAACCGCCAGATTCTCTCCACCGAGGCCAACCTGGGTAAAAGCAAGGCGGAGGCCGCCGCCCGGCGCGCAGTCGAGATAAACGGCGCCATAGAAGCGCGGGCGGTGGCGCAAAGGGGCGACGCCTTGAACTTAGTTAGTTTCCTGCACGGCTGCGACCTGGCCCTGGACTGCCTCGACAACCTTTCCTCCCGCTTTGCCCTGGAGCAGGCCTGCGCGGAGCTGAAAATCCCCCTGGTCCACGCCGCCATTGCCGGCTTCGTGGGGCAGCTGGCGGTAATTGAGCCCGGCCGGCCCCTCTTTGCCTCTATCTACGGTGCCGTCTCAGAAAGCGACAGGGGCGCGGAAGCCTTCCTCGGCAACCCTGCGGCCACCCCCGCTGTGCTGGCTGCCCTGCAGGTTAACGAAGCGGTCAAAATATTGGCCGGCCTTAAGGGCGTCCTTCGCCATAAATTACTCATTGTTGATCTGATCACCGGTGAAACCACCTCCATCGATTTTAGGGAACAGCATTCTTAAGCTCAATGAAGAAAATGCTATGGAGTAACCGTTGCTAAGCATTAATGCTGCCCGCAATTCTCAAGAATCCCTTGACATTCACAAGCTTCATGCGTATAATGGATGTTGTTGCGCGAGCTATAAGATTTCGATGAAGGGAAGCAGTAAGCTGGCCGCTACTTTTAGAGAGCCGGCGGCTGGTGCAAGCCGGCAAGAATGGCCGCCGAACTCGTCCCGGAGAAGCAGCGGTGAACATTAGAGTAATCGCTGCCGTGTGACCGGCGTTAACGGTTTAAGAGAGGGTAACAATGACGTGGGGCTGTAGCGAAGTGGGATCGCGCTTCCTTGGCATGGAAGAGGTCGCGGGTTCGACTCCCGCCAGCTCCACCATTTTACTTAATAAGGGTGGTACCGCGGGAAAACTCGCCCCTTGCCGGGGCGGGTTTTTATGTATGTGAAAGTATCAGCGCTGCGGTACCATGGACCGTCTGGAGGTTGATGCGAGATGCAGGGTTACAATCCAGCCGCCATTGAAGAGAAATGGCAGCGCTTCTGGGCTGAAAATAATTACTACCGTTCCGAGGTGGACGTTTCCAAGCCTAAGTATTATGTTCTGGAGATGTTCCCTTACCCCTCCGGCAAGCTGCACATGGGACACATGCGCGTCTACTCCATCGGCGATGTTCTGGCCCGCTACCTGCGCATGCGCGGCTATAACGTGATTCATCCCATGGGCTGGGACGCCTTCGGCCTGCCCGCCGAAAACGCGGCCATTGAACACCGGGTCAGCCCGGCCGAGTGGACCACCAAAAATATCGCCCACATGAAAACGCAGCAGAACCGCCTCGGGGTCAGCTACGACTGGGAGCGGGAGGTAACCACCTGCCTGCCCGACTATTACCGCTGGACGCAATGGCTCTTTCTGTTAATGTATAAACGGGGCCTGGCTTACAAGAAAAAGGCTGCAGTTAACTGGTGCCCCGGCTGCGAAACCGTCCTGGCCAACGAGCAGGTGGAAGGGGGGCTTTGCTGGCGCTGCGACTCCGAAGTGGAAGCTAAGGAGCTGGATCAGTGGTTCCTGCGAATTACCGCTTACGCCGAACGCCTGCTCAACGATCTCTCTCTGCTTGAGGGCTGGCCCGAGAGGGTCAAGATTATGCAGCAGAACTGGATCGGCCGCAGCGAAGGCGCCGAAATTGTGTTTAAGCTGCAAGATTTCCCCGGCGAAGAGATTCGCGTCTTTACCACTCGCCCTGATACGTTGTATGGTGTTACCTACATGGTCCTGGCCCCGGAGCACCCCCTGGTGCGGCGCCTGGTGGCGGGAACCGACCGCGAGCAGGAAGTAATGGAGTTTGTCAACAGGATTAAGCGGGAAAGCGAGCTCGAGCGCACCTCCGAAGATTCTCCCAAGATAGGATTATTTACCGGTCGCTACGCCATCAATCCGGTCAACGGGGAAGCGGTGCCCATCCTGGTGGGCAACTATGTGATCATGAGCTACGGCACCGGGGCGGTCATGGGCGTGCCGGCCCACGACCAGCGCGACTTCCTGTTTGCCCGCAAACATAACCTGCCCGTGCGGGTGGTTATCCAGCCTCCCGGCGAGGAACTGCACGGAGACACCATGACCGAAGCTTACACCGGGGAAGGGATCATGGTTAATTCCGGGCCCTTTGATGGCCTGCCCAACACTGAAGGGATGAAACAGGTCACCGCCCACCTCAAGGAGCGCGGCGCCGGCGATTTCAAGGTAACCTATCGCCTGCGCGACTGGCTAATTTCCCGGCAGCGCTACTGGGGTGCTCCCATACCCATTGTCTACTGTGACCGCTGCGGTATTGTAGCGGTCCCCGAAGATGAACTTCCAGTAAAGCTGCCCCTGGAGGTGGAGCTATCCGGAGATCGCGTCCCCGGCCTGGCCCATTACGAAAGCTTTGTCAGGACAAGCTGCCCTGAATGCGGCGGTCCCGCCCGGCGGGAGACTGACACCATGGACACGTTTATCTGCTCCTCCTGGTACTTTTTGCGCTATACCGATCCAAAAAACGACCAGGCCCCCTTTGACCCGCAGCAGGCCAACTACTGGATGCCGGTGGATCAGTACATCGGCGGCATTGAACACGCCGTGCTGCACCTGCTCTATGCCCGCTTTTTTACCAAGGTGCTGCACGACGCCGGCATGCTTGAAGCAGTAGAGCCCTTCACCCGCCTGCTGGCCCAGGGCATGGTCTACAAGGACGGGGCCAAAATGTCCAAGTCCAAGGGCAACGTGGTTTCGCCCGATGAAATTATTGCCCGCTACGGCGCCGATACCGGCCGCCTCTTTATCCTTTTTGCCGCTCCGCCGGAAAAAGATCTGGACTGGAGTGACCAGGGTGTGGAAGGCTGCCACCGCTTCCTGCGCCGTGTCTGGCGCCTGGTGGAGGAGGTGGCGGAGCAGGCAGAATGGGGCAGCAACCCGGCCGGCCCGGCGGAAGAGGCATTGATCCGCGCCACCCATGTGGCGGTAAAAAAAGTCACCGAAGATATTGAACAGCGCTTTAATTTTAATACCGCCATCAGCGCGATCATGGAGCTGGTCAACGCCATCTACACCTATCGCCAGGAAAAGGCGCCGGCTACGCAGCACTACGACACCCTCCGCGAGGTCATGGATAAATTGATCCTGATCTTAGCGCCCTTTGCCCCTCACCTGGCCGAGGAGGCCTGGCAGATGCTGGGCCATGATCCAAGCGTGCACCGCCAGGCCTGGCCTTCATTTGACCCGGCCATGCTGCAGCTGCAGGAGGTGGAAGTGGTCATCCAGGTTAACGGCAGGGTGCGCGGGCGCGTTACCGTTCCCGCCGGCCTGGCCGAAGAAGAGCTGCTGGCGCGGGCCCGTGAAAATGAACGGATCGCGAGCTTAATCCAGGGTAAAGAGATCGTCAAGGCCATTACCGTGCCGGATAAGCTGGTCAACCTCGTCGTGCGCTAAACGATAATCTCGTAGCACACGGGTCATTGTCTTCTTATGCAGACTGTACGGGCGCAGGGGGAGGGAGAATGCTTCTTTTACCCAACCGGAGCTGTAATCCGGCAAATGGGGCTGCCCTTTTGGCCAACCCCTTAGGGAGAGGGGGTTTTCCCCGCCGGGATTGACAGGGCAGCTGCGGAAATGGTACAATCAATAACAAAAAATACACTAAATTTCAATATCAGACAGGCAGAAATGAACAGGCCATTCTACACATACTGATAATCGTGGAGAATGGCTTCTTTTTCAGCGCCAGCCGCAGCCTGCGAGGAAGAAACGGTTAAAGGAATGATCATACGACGAAAGGAGGGAATAAACATGACTGCAGAAGAGCAGACCAGGGTTGATGCAGTCATCGAGCAAGAACAGGACAGCGTGCGCATCTCTCCGGATGTTATTGCCATTATCGCCGGCCTGGCGGCCGGGGAAGTGGAAGGGATCGCCGGGATGAGCGGCGGGATCGTCGGCGGTATCGCCGAAAGATTGGGCCGTAAAGATCTTGCCAAGGGCATCAAGATCCAACTCGACGGTGAAACGGTCCGCATCGATATTAATGTGATCGTCGACCTGGGCGTAAAGATTATGGAGGTTGCCGAAAAACTAAAGCAGGAAGTGCGCTCTACCGTGGAGAAAATCACCGGCCTCAAGGTTGCCTCGATTAATATCAATGTTCAGGGGTTGAATATGGCGAAGGATCAGGACGCAAAGACCCCCAAAGAGGAAGACTAAAGCAAAAAGGCGCCACCTTCGAAGCGCGGCCGGCAGGGATAAGCCCGGCGGGGCGTTCCCGCCGGGCTTAATCCATTTGCTTGAAGGGAGAGCAAATCTTCCGGCCTCCAGGCTTAAAACATGACGAAGGAGAGACAGGCCGATGTTTGGGACTCTAACCTCGCGGGAAAAGGTAATCCTGGGCTTGCTGGCGGCGCTGCTTCTTGCCGGGGCGGCCTGGCGGCTCTGGCGGCCGACCCGGCCGGCGGTGGAACCGGTGGGCCTGGAGACGGAAACGGAGTTTGCGGAAGAAGACCCGGAGCTGATCGTTGTTCACGCTGTGGGGGCCATCAGGCAGCCCGGGGTGTACCGGCTCCCGGCCGGATCAAGGGTGCACGATCTGCTGGAACTGGCCGGCGGCCCGGCCGCAGAGGCTGATCTGGAAGCGATTAACCTGGCCCGCCCCCTTATTGACGGGGAGCAGGTGCAGTTCTACCGTTTCGGTGAAAATGGGGCGCCGCCTTCAGGTGCAGCCCCGGGCAAGATCAACATCAACCGCGCAACCGCCGCCGAGCTGGAGACCCTGCCCCGGATCGGGCCGGCCAAGGCCCGGAGCATTATTGAGCACCGCGAGAAAAATGGTTATTTTAAAGATATCACTGAAATTATGGATGTTAGCGGCATCGGCGAAGCAACCTTTCAAACGATTGAAGAACTGATTACCGTTTACTGAAAAGACTCCCGGCCGCTGTGGGGTCCGCAACCGCGTCCCGCGGCCGCTACTGCCACGACTTAAGGTATGCCTGCTGTTCGGGGCTAAGGCTGTCAATGCCGATGCCCATGGCTTCGAGTTTTAGCCTGGCCACACTGCGATCCAGCTCCTCCGGCAGCCTGAGCACCTGGTTGGGCAGAGTCTCTTTGCATTCCACCAGGTAAAGCATGGCCAGAAACTGAAGGGCAAAGGAAAGATCCATGATCTCTGCAGGGTGGCCGTCGCCTGCAGCCAGGTTTACCAGCCTCCCTTCGCCCAGCAGGTAGACGGTGCGCCCGTCCGGGAAACGGTAGGCGTCAATATTATCGCGCGGCTGCCCGCAGTGTTCAGCCAGGCGCGCCAGTGCCGCCTTGTCAATTTCAACGTCAAAGTGACCGGCATTGGCTAAAATGGCGCCGTCTTTGAGCGCAGCAAGGTGCGCCTCGCCGATGACCTGCTTGCAGCCCGTGGTGGTAACGAAAATATCTCCCAAGGCAGCCGCTTCAATCATGGGCATAACCATGTATCCTTCCACCGCCGCCTCCAGTGCCCTGATCGGGTCCACTTCGGTGACAATGACCCGGGCGCCCAGCCCCGCCGCGCGCATGGCCACGCCCCGGCCGCACCAGCCGTAGCCCCCGACCACCACCGTTTTGCCGGAAATAAGCAAGTTGGTAGTGCGCATAATTCCGTCCCAAACAGACTGCCCGGTGCCGTAGCGGTTGTCAAAAAGATGTTTGCAGCTGGCGTCGTTGACTGCTATGACCGGAAAAGCAAGGGTGCCCGCTTCCGCCATGGCCCGCAGGCGGTTCAATCCGGTAGTGGTTTCTTCGGCGGCCCCTTTGACCCGCGGCAGCAAATCGGGCCGCTCCCGGTGCATCATGCTGATCAGGTCACCGCCGTCGTCAATAATCAGGTCCGGGCCCACAGCGATGGTGCTGCGGATATGATCGTCATATTCATCGGGGGTGGCCCCGTGCCAGGCAAAAACCCTGATTCCCGATTCTACCAGCGCCGCGGCGATGGCGTCCTGGGTGGACAGCGGGTTGCTGCCGGTCACGGTTACGGCGGCGCCGCACTGCTGGAACACCCGGACCATGTAGGCTGTCTTCGCCTCCAGGTGAATACAGACAGCCATGTTTAAGCCGTCAAAAGGCCGGGAGGCACTGTATTTTTCTTGCAGTATTCGCAGCACAGGCATATGGCGGCTGGCCCAGTCAATGCGCCGCTGTCCTTCCGGGGCCAGCTCGGGATGGCGAATTTTACTCATATTGCAACTCTCCTCTTTTTCAAGAAATTAGCAACTTTTCAGCCGCGTTATCTCCTTGCTTCATTAATTTTGATATACTACAGTTAATTCTAACCCATCGACGCCGGTCTGCCAATGAGCATGGCCCTGCCGGCTCAAGTAAATAGGTGAGGGTGAAGAGGAATCCAGCATGCGAAACAGAAGTTTTATTTAAAAGAACACGTTAAACTGAAACGCACGCTGGCAGTCGCCATTGCCGGGAGCGCGGCGGCGCGCTGCCTGCTGCTGTATACACCAGGGAAGGACAGGTGAACTGAATGCGCGCATACGATCTTATTTTAAAGAAACGGAACGGGGAAGAGCTCTCCCGGGAAGAAATTGATTTTCTCATCTCAGGCTATGTCCGGGGCACTATCCCCGATTACCAGATTTCCGCCTTCACCATGGCTGTGTATTTCCAGGGTATGAGTAAAAAAGAGACGCTTGATTTTACCTTGGCCATGATTGAATCCGGGGACACGATCTCGCTGCAGGAAATACCGGGGATTAAAGTGGACAAGCACAGCACTGGAGGTGTGGGAGACACCACCACCCTGGTCCTGGTGCCTCTGGTGGCCGCGGCCGGGGTTCCCGTGGCTAAAATGTCGGGACGGGGCCTGGGCCACACCGGCGGCACCCTGGACAAGCTCGAGTCAATCCCCGGCTTCCAGGTGGACTTGACCGGAGCGGAATTTTTCCGGATCGTCAGGGAAACCGGGGCGGCGGTAGCTGGCCAGACCGGCAACCTGGTTCCGGCGGACAAGAAGCTCTATGCCCTGCGCGATGTCACCGCCACCGTGGACAGCTTGCCGCTGATCGCCGCCAGTATTATGAGCAAAAAGCTCGCTTCCGGGGCAGACGCCCTGGTCCTTGATGTTAAAGCGGGGGACGGCGCCTTCTTAAAGGAGCTGGACCAGGCCCTCGCCCTGGCTGAAGCCATGGTGGAGATAGGAGAAGGCGCGGGGCGGCGCACCACCGCCTTGATTACCAGCATGGACCAGCCCCTGGGGCGGGCTGTGGGCAACTCCCTGGAAGTGGAAGAAGCAATCCGCACGCTTAAAGGCCAGGGTCCGGAAGATCTGGTCGAACTCTGCTTGACCCTGGGGGGACAAATGCTCTGCCTGGCGGGGAAAGCCCCGGACCCGGAAAAGGGCGCCGCCGTGCTGAAGCAGCTCATCGAATCCGGGAAGGCGCTGGAGAAACTGCGCTGCATCATTGAAGCTCAACGGGGGGACAGCCGTGTTGTTGACGACACGGCGCTGCTGCCCAGGGCCCGTCATACCCTGGAGATCCGGGCCGGGCGGGACGGCTTCGTGCAGCGCATCAAGGCGGAATCTGTGGGCTTAAGCGCCATGATGCTGGGCGCGGGGCGAGAAACAAAAGAATCGGAGATCAATCTGGCCGCCGGAGTGGTCTTGCATAAAAAGGTGGGCGACCCTGTAAGTGCCGGAGAAGTGCTGGCTGTCCTGCATACCGATTTAGATCCCGGCTCCAGCCAGGTGGAAGCGGCCCGCCAGCTGCTCCTCGCCGCCTTTGCATGCGGGCCGGAAAAACCGGCGCCGCCGCCGCTTATCTTGGGCCGCGTGGACCGGCACGGGGCGGTCCGCTACTAGCTGGTAGTGGGAGACAGGAATCAGGGGAATTAGGGAAGCATGCTTTAGCTGACATCAAAAATCCTGAAGAAAAGATTAAAGCTGGGGTCTCAATACTCCCTCCCCCTGGTGGGGGAGGGCAGGGTGGGGGGGTGCGGCAAGGGGTAGGGCACAGGAAAGCCGAAAAAGCAGGCTTATGAGCTGATAAGGGATTACAGACTTTGGAATTTAGAAGAAAGTTTTTAAAGCGGGATAAAAGACATCGATAATTATAGAAGGCAGTGGTCTAAAAAAAAAGAGGTTTTCTAATCTGACCTCCGACATCTGACTTCTAAAAGCCCCCTCTCCCTAGCCCTCTCCCACCGGGGGAGAGGGAACTATTGGATTCCGGCACTGGTTGGGTAAACGGGGTATTCCCCTTCCCCCCTCGTGGGGTAGGGTCGGGGAGGGGGGCGTACTGGTTTTTCTCCCCTATGCCATAGAAGTCAATCCCACCGGGGGAGAGGGAACTGCCGCTACCGCGCTGGGCACTGTGAATACGGAAAACAGGCCATTAACCATCCCCCTCCCCCCTGGTGGGGGAGGGCTGGGGAGGGGGGGATGTACCGCCGCCCTCCCCGGCTATCCACTAATCTGCTGCTTTTTCAGGAGGAATTGCACATGAGCGAGAAACTTTCCGCCTATATTGACCATACCATGCTCAAACCCGAGGCGACCACAGAAGATATTTTAAAGCTTTGCGCCGAGGCGGCCAGGTATGAATTTGCCGCGGTTTGCATCAACCCCTGCCATGTTAAAACCGCCGTTAAGGCTCTCCAGGGCACCCCGGTAAAAGTTTGCACTGTCATCGGCTTCCCCCTGGGGGCCACCACTACCGCGGTGAAAGCCTTTGAAACCGCTGAAGCGGTCGCCGCCGGCGCCGCGGAAGTGGATATGGTCATCAACATCGGCGCGCTCAAGGGCGGGGACGAGACCTACGTACAGGAGGATATCGCCGCGGTGGTCAAGGCAGCCCGTGGCCGTACCGTTAAAGTGATCCTGGAAACAGCTTTGCTGACAACGGAAGAAAAAGTGCTGGCCTGCCGCCTGGCCCGCCAGGCGGGCGCCCATTTCGTCAAGACTTCTACCGGTTTCGGCCCCGGCGGCGCCACCGCCGAAGATATTAGCCTAATGCGCGAAGCCGTAGGCCCGGATTTGGGGGTGAAGGCCTCGGGAGGGGTGCGCACCCGGCAGGCGGCCTTGCAGATGATCAACGCCGGCGCCACCCGCATCGGCACCAGTTCCGGCGTGACTATTGTCGCCGGCAGGGAGTAAAAGCAGCGCAGCCGAAAAGCGCTGAGCTGTATATGTTTTTTGACAATACTCATTATTTTGAGCTAAAATATGATGAAGCATATTTCCAGCCGGCTAAAACCGGCATAGTCTATGCCGGGAGGGACTTGAAAAATGCAGCGTCGCATCCTGACGGTTGTCATAGCCGTGATCATACTCGCAGTAATTATTTTTTCTGGCACCAGCTTCTACCTGGACCTGCTCTGGTTTAAGGAGCTTCAGGCTGAAAGTGTTTTCTGGACTCAATTTTTAGCCCGCTGGGGCTTGCGCCTGGCGGCCTGGCTCCTTATGTTCAGCTTTATTTTTGTAAACCTGCTTATTACCCGGCGCCAGGTTTTGTCCTTCCCCAACCTGGCCCTGCGGGATCAGTTCATTGCCAGCGGCTATATGCGCCTGCTCACGCCCCGCCGCCTCACGGTCTTCTTTCTGATTATTTCCGCCGTCCTCTCGTGGATGTTTTCCGGTTTTGCCGCAGGCTACTGGATGGAGCTGCTGCGCCTGGTTCACGCGGTTCCATTTAACGTAAGCGATCCCATCTTCGGCGCTGATGTTTCTTTTTATGTTTTCAGATTGCCTTTCTACCGATTTATTTACGCCTTTCTGATGTTGTCCCTGATCCTGCCTTTAATCCTGGTGGGGTTGATTTACCTTATCCTGAACCCGCCGCTGCAGCGGGGATACTCCCGGCTTAGCCTGCTGCCCGGCCCTGCCTTGAGCCATATCGCCGCGCTGCTGGCCGGTATATTTGCCCTTAAAGCCTGGGATTACCGCTTGCAGCAGCTGGAGCTGGTGCTCTCCGACCGGGGTATAGTCTTCGGCGCCGGGTACACCGATATTTTTGCCAACCTGAGGGTGCTGGTGGTGCTGATGATCCTGGCTGCAGTGATTGCCGTGCTTTTTGTGGCCAACATTTTCCTGCGGCGCCCCCGCCTGCTGCTTTACGGCTTTCTTGCCCTGGTGGGCGTCTCGCTGCTGGGAGGAGCGCTCCTGCCGGCGGCCATCCAAAGTTTTGTGGTGGAGCCCCGGGAATTTGCCCTGGAAAGGGAATACTTGCAGCATAATATTAATTTCACCCGGCGGGCCTACGGGCTGGATAACTTTAAAACGCGCAACTACCCGGCCCGGGAAGAGCTTGCCTGGGAGGATCTTCTCGAGAACCCCGGCACGATCAATAATGTGCGCCTCTGGGATTACCGCCCCCTGCGCGATACGCTCAATGAATTGCAGGCCATCCGCCTCTACTACCGTTTCCACGATGTCGATATTGACCGCTACACCGTGGACGGCCAGTACCGCCAGGTCATGCTGGCGGCCCGGGAGCTGGACAAGGAGCGCCTGGCTCGACAGGCGCAAACCTGGGTCAACCTGCACCTGCAGTACACCCACGGTTACGGTTTGACCATGAGCCCGGTCAACGAGGTTTCTCCGGAAGGGCTGCCGCGCTACTTCATTCGGGACATTCCGCCAACGACGGTGGAAGGGCTCAGCCTGGAGCAGCCTTCCATCTATTTCGGCGAATTAACCGACGACTACGTTATTGTCAAAACCAATACGCCTGAGTTCCACTACGCCACCGCCGGCAATGACAATGAATTTACCGAGTATGACGGCGAGGGCGGCATCCCCCTTAACTCGTTTTTGCGCAGGCTGCTTTTTGCCCTTAAATTCGGTGAATACAGGATTGCCGTTTCCGGCGAGCTGACCAGCGAAAGCCGCGTCCTCTTCGATCGCGATATTAGCACGCGGGTGCGCAAACTGGCGCCGTTTTTGCGCTACGACAATGATCCCTACCTTGTCATAGACGAGGGGCGCCTCTTTTGGATCCAGGATGCCTATACCACCACCGACCGCTACCCCTATGCCACACCTTACGGCAACTATAACTATATTCGCAATTCGATCAAGGCTGTCATCGATGCCTACCACGGCACCGTGGATTACTATATCGTGGATCCTGACGACCCCCTGGCGGCAACTTACAGCCGTATTTTCCCGGATCTGTTCAAACCTTTTGAGGAGATGCCATCCGGTCTGGTGCAGCATTTACGCTACCCCGAAGACCTGTTTAACATCCAGGCGCGGGTGACCACCCTTTATCATGTTACTGACCCCAGTGTTTTCTATGCCCGGGAAGACCTCTGGGCCATCCCCAATGAAACCTACGAAGACAGGGAGCAGCCGATGGAGCCTTACTATACCATTCTGCAGCTGCCCGGCTACGCAGAGCCTGAACTGGTGTTAATTCTCCCCTTTACGCCGGACAAGCGCAATAACATGATCGCCTGGATGGTGGCCCGCTGCGACCAGCCCAATTACGGCCAGGTGGAACTCTTCCTCTTCCCCAAAGAGCGGGTGGTTCTCGGGCCGAAGCAGGTGGAGAACCGCATCGATCAGAGCACCGAAATATCGTCCCAGTTTACGCTGTGGAGCCAGGCCGGTTCCAGGGTAATCCGGGGCAACCTTTTAGTGCTGCCCATCAACGATTCTCTGCTTTACGTGGAGCCGATTTTTCTGCGTGCTGAGGGAGGCGGGCTGCCCGAGTTGGCCCGGGTCATTGTTGTCTTCCAGGAGACCGTGGTCATGGAAGAGACCCTCGATCAGGCCCTGGTGCGCATTTTCGGCGCCCGCGAAGATCTGCCGCCAGCCGGTCCGGAAGAAGAGCCGCCGCTGCTTCCGGAGGAGCCCATTGGCGAAAACCTGGCCGGGCTGATCAGGCGCGCCCAGGCGGTCTACGATGAAGCGCTGCAGCGGCAGCGGGAAGGAGACTGGGCCGGGTACGGCAGCAAGATCGCCGAGCTGGAGCAGATTCTGGAAAAGCTGGCCCAGCTGGTAGCTGAAGATTAGAAGCAGAAGTTGGAGGGGCCGCAGGCCCTTGGATGATACATTGCAGGGGCGCAGCGTGCTGCGCCCGCTTAAGATGAAGGAGGAATAGTGTGGACTTGCCTTTAATTGAAATCTATACCGACGGCGCCTGCTCCGGCAACCCCGGCCCGGGCGGGTGGGCCGCGGTGATTATTACCGACAACGAAGAGCGGGAAATTAGCGGCGGTGAGCCCTGTACCACCAACCAGCGCATGGAGCTAAAGGCGGCAGTGAAAGCCCTTGAGTCCCTGCCCGGGCCCTCCCGGGTCAGGCTTTACAGCGATAGCGCCTACCTGGTCAACTGTTTTCGGCAGGACTGGATGTCCCGCTGGCGCAGAAACGGCTGGATCAACGCCAAGGGTAAACCGGTGGAAAACCAGGATTTATGGCGCCAACTGGCCGAACTGAACGCCAGGCACACCGTCGAGTGGATCAAGGTCAAGGGGCACAGCGACAATCGCTACAATGAACGCTGTGACGCCCTGGCCCGCCGCGCGGCCGCCAGCGCTGATCGGAACTGAACTGGGCCGTGCGATGCCGGCACTTCTTGCGGTTTGTGCCGGTGGGTTTATGTTCCAGTTTTATCCGGCCATTAAACTGCATAAGCTAAGTTTACTGGCATATTATCTACCGGGCGGATCAACAGCCCGGCTAAGCGGCAAAGGAGTTGAGCTAGGTGCAATCAAAAGGCAACGCCATAGTGGCGCAATCAGGCGGTCCTACCGCGGTAATTAACAGCAGTGTTTGCGGTGTAGCGCAGGAATGGCTCAAGCAGGGTCAAAAAGGTAAACTTTTTGGTTCGCTATTCGGCATACGCGGTGTCCTGGAAGACAATCTGGTGGACCTGGGCGCCCAGAGAGCAGAGATTATTGAAGGTTTGCGCTATACCCCGGGCGTTGCCCTGGGATCCAGCCGCTATAAGTTGAAAAACGAAGCTGACTACGAGCGCCTGGTGGAGGCATTCCGCAGGTACGATATCCGCTATTTTTTCTATATTGGCGGCAATGATTCCATGGATACCGCCCATAAAATTCATAGCCTGGCCCGTAAAATAAACTACGAAATGCATGTTATGGGCATCCCTAAAACCATTGACAATGATCTCCCCCATACCGATCACTGCCCCGGTTACGGCAGCGCGGCCAAGTTTGTGGCCGCCACGGTCATGGAGACCGGGCTGGACTTGAAAGGTCTGATCACTTCCACTCGCATTGTCCTGCTGGAAACCATGGGCCGCAATACCGGCTGGATCGCCGCCGCTTCAGCCCTGGCCAAACGGCAGGAAGACGATGCGCCGCACCTGATCTACCTGCCGGAAACACCCTTTAACCGCAGCCGCTTTGTTGAAGATGTGCACAGAGTCTACAAGGAATACGGCTATGCCTACGTGGTCGTTTCTGAGGGATTGCGCTGCGAGAAAGGCGAGTATATATGTGCTGATAGCTGTACCGATGCTTTCGGGCACGTGCGCTTAGGGGGCCTTGGCGACAGCCTGAAAGCGCTGCTGGAAGAAGAGATTGGCTTGAAAGTAAGAGTCATTATCATGGGGACCATGCAGCGAGCAGCGGCCCATTACGCTTCTTTAACCGATGCCCAGGAGGCATACCTGGTGGGAGCTGAAGCGGTTAAAGCGGCCTTGCAGGGTCGGAGTGGCTTCATGGTTACCCTGCAGCGGGAAGGAGACGGTGAACACTACCGCTGCTCTGCCGGCAGTGTAGAGCTAAGTGCGGTGGCCAACGTGGAAAAAAAGGTGCCGCTAAACTGGATCAACCGTAACCAAAACTATATCACGGAAGATCTCATTCACTACGCCCGGCCCCTTATTGCCGGAGAAGTACAGGTGCCGCACCAGGGCGGTCTGCCTGCTTACGTTAGCCTGGAAAATTTCAACGTCAGCGAATTGCGCGTTCGCCTGGACCGGAAAGCATCAACCGCGGCCCAGTCATAAGCTAAAGTTTGGGTTTGCGAGAGCTGTTAATTTGGGCTGCTGCAGGAATTCCCCACCTTGACCAATCCCCCCACCCCGACCCTCCCCCACCAGGGGGGAGGGGGAGGGTTAGCGGTCTGTTTTCCGTATACACGGTGCCCGGCGCGGCAGCAGTAGTTCCCTCTCCCCTGGCGGGAGAGGGTTAGGGAGAGGGGGAACCGACCCCCGACCTCTAATACGGCGGCCCCACCATCAGGATCAGCGCCACCATGGCTGCCGTAAAGATAAAAAGAACGATAAAAGCCCCGGCATCGCACCGGCACATCTTCAGCACCTTCATCTTCGTACGGCCGGTTCCTCCGGCATAGTTGCGCGCCTCCATGGCCGTGATCAGCTCCTCGCCCCTTTTGAATGCGTTCACAAATAGAGGCAGCAGCACCGGAAAAATTTTTGCGGTTCTCTGGATGAAATTGCCGCGATCAAAGGCAACGCCCCGGGCCATCTGCGCTTTGATGATCTTTTCCAGCTCTTCAGCCAGGGTGGGCACGAAGCGCAGGGCAATTACCCCGGTCATGGCCAACTCCTGGGAAGGCACGCCGATTTTACGGAAAGGCTTGAGCAGCGCTTCCGCCCCGTCTGTGAGCTCGACCATGGATGTGGTCATGGTGAGAATAGTAATCACCAGGTAGAGCAAAACCACCCGGATGGACATCAGCGTGCCCAGGCGCAGGCCGGTATCGCTAACCCTGAAAATCCACAGGGAAAAGATAATTTCCGATCCGGGCGGTTTTTGTAGAAAAAGCTGGAACAACCACATGATTAATAGTACCGGCAGCATCGGCTTAAGCCCGCTTAAAGCGTACTTAACAGGGATGCGGGTAAAGAGCACCAGGGCGGCCAAGGCGGCGGCGAAAAAAGCGAAAGCAGTATAAGTTTTTATAAATAAGAGCAGTACCAGCAGCACCATGGCGGCGGTTATCTTCGTTCGGGGATCGAGGCGGTGAATAGTCGTATTGCCGGGCAGATAGACCCCTAAGGTAATGTTCCGGGTCAGCTCCATGCTTGATCCACCCCTGTTTTTTTCATCACGGCGCGGATGGCCTCCAGCGCTTCCTCCAGGTTGAGTACGCTTAAAGGTACGCCGTAGCCTTTTTCCTTGAGGCGGCGCATAATCTCAATAACCTGGGGAGGCTCCAGCCCCAGCGCTTTTAACTGTTCCACCCGGGCGAAAATATCGCGGGCCGGGCCGTCCATGACGATTCTTCCCCGGGCCATGACGATGATTCTTTTAGCCAGCCGGGATAGATCGTCCATGCTGCTGGAGATAAAAATAATGGTTATTTTTTTCTCCTGGTGCAGCTTATTGATGACATCGAGGATTTCTTCCCGTCCCTGCGGATCCAGACCGGCGGTAACGTCGTCCAGAACCAGGATCTGCGGGTGGCAGGCCAAAACCCCGGCAATGGCGGCTCTCCTTTTTTGTCCGCCGCTCAAAGAATAGATATCGCGATTGTAAAAGGCATAGTAATTTAAACCCACCGTTTCCATGGCTTCGCGTACCCGCGCCTCCACTTCTTCGCGCGGGCATTTCTGGTTGAGGGGCCCGAAGGCGATATCTTCGCCCACGGTCGGCTTGAATAGCTGATAGTCGGGGTTTTGAAAGACATAACCCACAGCATGGCGGATCTTCACCAGATCGGTGTTCTTATCTGAAGTGTCCTGCCCGTTTATGAACACCTTGCCCCGGGTCGGCACGTAGATGGCGTTAAAATACTGGGCCAGCGTCGATTTCCCGGCCTGGGGAGGGCCGATAATGCCCACAAATTCACCCGGGCCTATTTCCAGGTTAATATCAAACAGAACTTGTTTTTCAAACGGGGTTCCCGCCTTGTAGCTGTGGTTTAAGCCTATGATCTTAATTGACATAAGTGATTGACCAGCTCCTCTGCGGTCAGAATGTCAGGGGGCAGCGGAAAGCCTTCTTCTTTCAGTTTCAGAGCTAGCTGCAGCGGCAGCGGCAGATCCATGCCCAGTTGGGCTAGCCGGCCGGGCTGCCGGAAAATCTCCCGGGGTGGGCCGTCCATGCAAATTTTTCCGTCAGCCATAACCACGATCCGGTCAAAGGCGATCGCTTCCTGCATGAAATGGGTAATCAACAGAATGGTGATTCCTTCTTCCCGGTTCAGCTTCTTTAAAACGTGCAGCACATCCTGCCTGGACTGGGGATTGAGCAAGGCGGTAGGCTCATCCAGCACAATACAGGCCGGCTTCATGGCCAGCACTCCGGCGATGGCCACCAGTTGCTTCTGCCCGTCCGAGAGGCTGCTGGTAAATTCATGCTTGTATTCCAGCATATGCAGGGTTTCCAGGGCCCACTCCACCCGTTTTTTAATTTCAGCAGGGGGAATGCCCATATTTTCAGGACCGAAAGCCACATCTTCCTCCACCACGGTGCTGACAATCTGGTTGTCAGGGTTCTGAAAGACTACGCCCACATCAGCACGGATTGCTTTAATATGCGCGCGCTCCCTGGTGGAAAGTCCGCTAACCCGCACCTCCCCGGAGGTGGGGCAAAGCAGCCCGTTTAAAAGCTTGGCCAGGGTTGACTTGCCGGAGCCGTTCTGCCCGATCAGGGCCACAAATTCCCCGCGCTCAAGCTTCAGGTTAACCTGGTTCAGGGCTCGGATACTGCAATTCTCGCTGAGGCGATAGCTATAATTTACCGCCTCCACTTCAATTAAAACATCGGCCATAAATTCACCTCAGGGAAGTATGGGGCGAAGCGGGGAGACAGTTCTGGCCAGGTTAATGGCCGTCCCCAGTCTCTACCTCCCGGTTTGCCCCGGTGTTTCCATCCTTTGAGTGGCAAAAATACTCCCTCCCCCTGCCTGTGGGGGGAGGGTTTGAGATCAAGGGAAATCGTCTGCTAACGGGGCAGCCCCCCGTTTTGCGGCTGTGTACTGTCGAAGCCGCGCACTCTCTGGATTCCTTTTACCAGAAATACCGTCAGGATGGCAGCGACCGCTGCTTCGGGGATCCCGTGCAAAAAGGCTATGGATACTGATACCTCAAAAGTTAAATAATTGCGGATCGTAGCCATGCCCAGCACCAGAATGGTGTTGGTCAGGCTGCCGACCAGTCCGGCCAGCACGCAGGCCACAACTAAGTTCCACCGGGTCGCTGCGTAGACCAGTAATATGGTCAAGGCCACGCCGACAATCCCGGTGATGGCGCTGGTCAGGGTGGAATATACCTGGGTTGAGGAATAAACCAGGTAGGCGGTAATGGCAATACCCATCACTCCAGCAAAAATACTGGCCGGACCGCTTTTCAGCTTCTTCGCCGCCGCGAAAGCGAAATAAGCGGTCACGCCGATAAACAAGCGGGGCAAAACCGCGACCAGAGGATCAGTGAAAAATGCAGCCCCTGGGCGCAAGAGGCTGAACAGCCCGAAAATGGCTCCGGTGATCAGGCCGACTACCGGCCCTTCCAGCACGCCGCCGAGGATTGTCGGTATATGCATGATCGTGGCGTGGCCTGCCGGAGTCGGAACGGGGATGAAGCCCCACCCGGTAGCTCCCAGCAAAATGGTTATCGCCCCCAAAATTCCGGACATCACAATTTTACGTACGGATAAGTTCATCAGGTAACCCCCTTTTGGGCAAGTAACCGAAGTTTAATTCTACATTTAATGAACAAATCCTGCACCCCGCCTTAACTTATAGATTTCCTGGAGTATGTTCTGCGCCCAAAAAAACAGCAGCTGGAGCTGAACCTGCCAGAACAGCCGCTTATGGTGGAAATCGATCCCGCCGCCTTGGGTTAAAATCGTGGGCAATCCCCTTTCCAACGCCTGCCGCTATACCGGCACCGGCGCCGCCTGGCATTTGATGCCAACTGCTGTCGATAATTGATTTAAAAGATATTCTGGCTGACTTCACCGAGCGATTTTGCTTTAATAGCTGGAACACTGCCAGGAGTGGAAAGAAGTAAATAGTGGAGAAAGCAAAAGTAAAGGAAAGGAAAATGGAAGCAAATTAGCTATAGCTGCGGGGGGTAATCCAGGGGAATATTTGCAGCAAAAAACAAGGGTTGCTGTTCTTGACGTAACATTTTTATTATGTTAACTTAAGGATGGTGTATAACCAATGGCAGATTGCAATGTAGCAAATTAGATAGACTGTACGTCCTGCTGGAGAGGGCTTTGATCGTCCATGGATGGTATTATTTTGCTTTCGCTGCTGGGCCTGGTCGGCCTGGGCGCCCTGGAGCGCTGCAGGCACACTCGCAACCTGGAGCGGATCCCGCTGCGCATCATGGTCAACGGGGTGCGCGGCAAATCTACGGTAACCCGCCTGATTACCGGTATACTTAAAGAAGCCGGGATCAAGGTGGTGGGGAAAACCACCGGCACCGCTGCGCGGATAATCTATTGGCACACTGAGCAGGAGAAGCCCATAGAGCGCTGTCCCGAAGGGCCCAACATCCGTGAACAGAAAGCGGTAGTGGCCGAAGCGGCCCGGCTCGGCGCAGAAGCTCTGGTTAACGAGTGCATGGCCGTCAACCCCGATTACCAGGTCATATTTCAAGAACAGCTGCTCAAGGCCAACATCACGGTTATAGTCAATGTGCTCGAAGACCATATGGATGTCCTCGGTCCAACGCTTAAGGAAGTGGCGGAGGCCTTTGCCGCCACTATACCGTGCCGGGGCCACCTGGTTATTACCGAAGGACCATATGCGCCCCTGTTCCGCCGCATTGCCGCGCGGCGGGGCACCGCGGTGGTAACGGCCGACCCGGCAGCTGTAGATGCAGCATATCTTTCCCGTTTTGATTATACTGTTTTCCCCGATAATGCAGCCATCGCCCTGGCGGTAAGCCAGATTCTCGGCATCGACCGGGAGACGGCCCTTAAGGGTATGCTCAAGGCCCAGCCCGACCCCGGAGCCCTGCGCATTAGCCCCGTGGGCGACGCAGACAATCCGGCCTGGCTGGTCAATGCTTTTGCTGCCAATGACGCCCAGTCCACTCTCAAGATCTGGGAGCGGGTCCAGCAGGAGGGCTACCCTGTAAGCGAACCGATAGTGATCATCAATTGCCGTCCCGACCGCATCGACCGGACACAGCAGTTTGTCCGCACGGTGCTGCCCCGCATCCCCGCCGCGGTGCTGGTGGCTTTGGGCGACGGGGCCGAGCCGGTTATAAAGGCATATAATCAGGGACTGCTGCCGGCCCACAGGCTGTTGCAGCCCGGGCGACGTTCCATGCGTGACCTTTTTATAAAGCTGCAGCCGCTGCTGCCGGGCAAGGTGATTTTCGGTATAGGAAACATTCACGGGACGGAAGAGCTGCTGGAGCTGTTTTCAGCCAACGGCCTGCGGGCTGGAGCCGGCGCCCCCTCTCCCTGTTCCTCTCCCTCCAGGGGAGAGGGTACTGCTGGGGAATCGACGCTGGTATGCTAGCGAGACCTCTTCCCTACCCCCGTGGGGAGCCACAACACTCCCTCCCCTTGTGGTGGAGGGGTGAACTCGAATACTCCCTCCCCCCTTGTGGGGGAGGGTCGGGGGAGGGGGGGTAACCTCCCCTAGACCCGTGTGCCATGAGCTGCAGCCTGGCTGGCGGCATAAGGTTTTGATCCTTCGCGCGCATGAATGACCAACTGGCCTGGCAGCATGTATGGAGGCGGGGAGGTGCTATTTTCCCCCTCACCCTAACCCTCTCCCACCACGGGAGAGAGCATTAGCCCGGGCAGGGGAGCAAAAGCGCCAATCTCTTTAGCAAACCAGGCTTCCCGGGTAGTTGCTCTAATCTATTTTTTGTTGACGGAGGCGGTCTTTTGTATAATCCAGATTTGTATGTAGCGCTGGTAGCGGGCATAGTCTTAAGCCTGCTCTACGTGGAAATTACCGGAGTCCTGCCGGGTGGACTGGTTGTCCCCGGTTACCTGGCGCTGACTTTTGACCAGCCCATTTTTATTGTTTCACTGTTTTGCCTCAGCTTCATCACCTACCTGCTGGTCACTCGCGTCATCGGGCGCTTTACGATTCTTTATGGCCGCCGCAAGTTTGCAGCGATGCTGCTTACAGCCATCGCCCTAAAGCTGATTTTATTACATTTTTACCCGCTCGTACCTTTTGAAATGCTGGAGATACGCGGCATTGGCATTATTGTCCCCGGTCTCATCGCCAATACGATCGAACGGCAGGGCTTGGCCCATACCCTGGGCAGCACCCTGCTCCTGGGCGGTCTTACTTTCCTCGTAGTATTTGCCATGCAATATATCTAGGAGGAACACCATGGACATGTCTAAGCTAACCCTGCAACAGAAGCTAATGCGGGCAATTAAGCGGGACAAGCGGCATGTGGAGCGCAATGTCTGCATCGCCCTTCTCATCTCCATATTCATCCTGACGCTGCTGCCCGGGGTTGGCCAGGATGCTGCAGTCCCAGGGCCGTCCTATAACTACGATGGCAGCAGCCCGGAAAACGGCGCCGCGGAAATTTTCTCGGCAATTATAGTTGGGGATATCTACCCCGGCTCCGCCGTGGAAAGGGCAGCTGCCACATACGGCTACACCTACCTGCTCGAGCCGCTGAGGCCGTTTTTTGAGCCTGCCGATTTTGCCACCGGCGGGTTTACTCCTGCCGGAGAGCCGGGGCCGCGCCCCTTGCGCACTGCAGCAGTTGCTTCTGCTGCCGGCTTAAGCTCTGTCCCCGGGGCACCGCCAGAAACGGTAGCCCAGGCCTTAAAAATGTATAAATTTAACACTGTGGCCCTGGCCTATCCGGGAGCCGGCGCAGCGGATCCGCTGAAACACGCGCTGAGCGAATTTTCTCAGGCTGGAGTAGATGTGGTCGGCGCAGGAATCAATTTCGACCAGGCCCGTGCCATCTCTTACAACTACGTGGGAGGGGTGCAGGTGGCGGTGCTCGGGTTTTCCGAAGCGGTGCCCGGCGAGGATCGGGCCCGGCCGGATCAGGGCGGCGTCCTGCCCGCCAATCCTTACCTCTACCTGCCCTTGACCCGGGAAGCCAGACGCAATGCTGACCTGGTTATCGTCCACGTCCACTGGGGCAGTTGGGATGGTGCTGCCCCGCAGCCCCGCCAGGAAGACCTGGCCAAAGCTCTGGCCGATGCCGGAGCCGACCTGGTTATCGGGCACGCGCCGCACCATGTCGGCCCGGTTGAAGAATATAACGGCACGCTCATTTTTTACAGCCTCGGCAGCTTTATTTCCGACCAGACCTGGACTTCCTCCTCCCGGCTGGCCGCCGCAACCCGCTACGCGCTGCTGGAGGACGGGACAGCAGCGGTGCAGATTATCCCTTTATGGGTGCGGGAGGGCCGCCCCCATCCCATAACTGGAGAAAACTTTCTGGACCGCACCCGCCGGGCGCAAATTTTCCGCCGGCTGATCGGAGATGGAGGCAGCGTGGAAGAGGCCCGGGCGGTGCACGACGGAGTATACCTTTATCTTGAAGTTGATCATAGCCACGTTATTAAGGGGGGAATTGAAGTTGCGGACCAGGGCGCGTCGTATTTTCAATAGTATCCTGGCCGTAGTGGTGCTGTGCGGCCTGGCCGCGGTCTATCTCTCCCAGGGGCTGACCTGGCGGGACCTGCTGCCCTTTAAGCTGCCCCTTGCCCACGGTGTTGCTGCAGAGATGGCGGTAGGAAGCTACGGCGTCAGTGCCGCTCACCCCCTGGCCGTAGCAGCCGGGCTGGAGATCATGGAAAAGGGCGGCAACGCCGTGGATGCAGCTGTGGCCGTTTCCTACGTTTTAGCCGTGGTCGAACCCTACGCTTCCGGAATTGGCGGCGGCGGCGCTGCTTTGGTATTCCCTGCGGGCAGCCAGCGCCCGCAGGTGTATGACTACCGCGAAACTGCCCCCATGTCGGGGCGCTTGCCTGCCAGTTTTGCCGGAGTGCCCGGTTTTGTGGCGGGAATGGACCTGCTGCACCGCGAGCACGGACGCCTGCCGTTGGAAGATATTCTTGAGCCCGCCCTTCGCCTGGCCGAAGAAGGATTTGCCGCCAACCAATCCTTAAGCAGCCGCCTTGAAGAAAACCGTTATTACCTGCCGGTGCACTCCCTGCCGCATTTTTACCCGGACGGAAACCCGGTGCGCCCTGGGGAAATAGTGCGCCAACCTGAGCTGGCGTCGACTATTCGAGCCATTCGGGACGGCGGTCCCGACGCCTTTTATCGCGGCCACATTGCTGCCAATATTGTAGCTAAATCCGGCGGGCTGTCCCTTGAAGATTTGGAAAGCTACACGGTAAGCAAAAGAGTTCCGGTATCCGCCCATTTTGGCGACTACCGCGTCTATTCCGCCCCGGCGCCCATGGGCGGATTGACCCTGCTGCAAATCCTGCAGATGGCCGAAATCCTGCAGCTGCAGCGCTGCCAGCCCGAAAGCGCAGACTATATCGACCTGTTAACCAACATTATCAAGCGTGCCTATTACGATCGCCGGGAAAATATCGGCGATCCCGAGTATATCTACGTCCCGGTGGAAAAGTTGGTCAGCAGGGAATATGCCCGCCAGATGGCCCTAGAGATTTCTGCCGATCGCTTTGGCGGCCGCCTTGACGATTTTGTCATCGAAGACACCCCGGCAGACCTGGAAAACCACGACAACACCACCCACTTTGTCGTCGTGGATAAAGAGGGGACCATGGTTTCGGCCACTAATACCATCAGCCAGTTTTTTGGGGCAGGGATTTACGTGGACGGGTTCTTTTTAAATAACCAGCTCAAAAACTTTAGCACCACTGCCGGGTCTCCCAACCTGATTGAGCCGGGCAAGCGAGCCCGCAGCTATATATCTCCAACCATACTGGCCAGGGAAGGCCGCCCCGTCCTCGGCATAGGTACCCCGGGGGGGGGCAAGATCCCCATGGCCATGGCCCAGGTCATTATGCAACTGGTCGGCTTCGGGCACTCCCTGGAGGAAGCGATTGCTGCACCCCGCTATTTTTTGGAAGGAAGCAGCGTCATCTACCTGGAGCACGACCTCCCTGCCGCTGAGAAGGAAGAACTGCGGGACCGGGGCTATACTGTGATTATCTATAATGCCCCCATGGCCTACGGCGGACTTTACGCCATCCAGATCGACTACGAAAACGATCGCATCTATGCTGTGGCCGATCCCCGCCGCAGCGGCGCCGCCGCCATCCGCAACTAAGAAGCACGGAGAGGTTTTTATAACAGGGGCTGCAAGGGGAGGGAGCCGTTAACTTGCCTGTTTCCTGTATCTACGGGTGCGCTGGCGGCAGTTCCCTCTCCCCTGGTGAGAGAGGGTTAGGGAGAGAGAGAAAAATGGATGAAGCATACCAAAACTAGACGTGCCTGGCACGTCTAGTTCTGGCAATTATCGTTACAGCCGGGCCGATCGGAGGCTTTGCTGCGCCGGAAGAGAGCTCTTTTCTCATTATTGAAGAAGCACTGCCCTTGCCGCAAAAAATTGCCCCTTCATTAAAGGAAAGTCTTGCTGAAGAAGATTATGTAGAAGCCCTGGTCAAACTGACCCAACAGGTCGATACGGAAAAAGTGGCCCGGGCTGAACTGAAAAATGCACCTACCCTGCACCAGGGGCGAACACTGGCGCGGGCGGCTGTGGTGGACAGGCTTCGTAAAAACGCCTCTGCCAGCCAGGCGGGCATCCTGCGCTACCTGGAGCAGGAGCAAAGGAAGGGCAACGTTCTGGAATATGAAAGCTTTTATATTGTCAACCTCGTCTATGTCAAGGCCACTGCCGCGGTAATCGAGCAGCTGGCCCGCCGCGCTGATGTAAAAATGATTATGCCCAATGAAATTATTGAGCTTGACTTGCCCGAGGCTGCTACACCCGCAGAGGAAACCCCCACAACCGTGGAGTGGGGTGTTTCCAAAATCAAGGCGCCTGACGTCTGGGACCTGGGTTATACCGGGACCGGTGTGGTGGTGGGAATTATCGATACGGGCGTGGCCTGGGAGCATGAAGCGCTCAAAGAAAAGTGGCGCGGCTACAACCCCGCCGCGCCAGGCAATCCCAATGCGGACTATAACTGGTTCGATGCCGTTAACGGAGCTCCGCTGCCGGTTGATATAGACGGCCACGGCACCCATGTGACCGGTACGGTTGTCGGCGGTCCCGTTAAGATTAAGGACGATCATGGGGACGATCAGATCGTGGAGATCGGGGTGGCACCGGGGGCCCGCTGGATTGCCGCCAACGTTTTTACGATAAACTCAAACGGAAAACTGGGTGCGTACCCTGCTGATATCATCGCGGGAGCCCAGTTCATGCTGGCGCCGACCGATGCCAATGGGGACAACCCCCGTCCCGACCTGGCTCCCGATATTATCAACAACTCCTGGGGCGGCGGATCCGGGCTTGACGAATGGTTCAGACCGCTGGTGCAGGCCATGTCAGCGGGGTGGCGGCCCTGGTGCTTTCCGCCAACCCCGATTTAAGCCCGGAGGAGCTGGTGCAAATTTTAAAGGACACCGCGGTGCCGCTGACAGACGCAGCTGACTACCCCGATACCCCCAATTACGGCTATGGCTACGGCCTGGTTGACGCCCTGGCCGCTGTGCTAAGAGCCAGGGGCGGGACGATCACGGGCCGGGTGCTGGCCCCGGGCGCGGATGAAGAGACACCGGAAATACTGCACCAGCAAGAAGTAACTTTTCTGTACCAGGGTTACACATTTCCCCTGGAAGTAACCGTAGAGGACAACCTGGCCGTGGCTTCAGTAAAAGCCCAGGTCCGGCCGGCCGGTTCAGACCAGTGGAAAGATGTGCCCATGTATTTATATGCCGGCGATCACCGCAGCGGGGATTACTGGGGGCAGGTGCCGTGGGATTCCGTAACCGAACCAGGCCTGGAATATAAGTTTATC
Source organism: Bacillota bacterium (assembly GCA_029782095.1). Classification (GTDB taxonomy): domain Bacteria; phylum Bacillota; class Dethiobacteria; order DTU022; family DTU022; genus JAKPEE01. The sequence goes on from JAKOVL010000045.1 coordinate 46,633, forward strand.
GCTGAAGATGCCGCGGGAAACCGGTCCGAATCGCCCCTCTACGAGGTGGAGGTGCAGCTTGGCGTCACAACAGGCTGGAGCGAAGATTTCTCCGCTGAACCCCTCTTTTGGGAATGGGACGGCGACTGGCAATGGGGCGTTCCCACCGTCGGCCCGGCGCCGCAGTCTGGCGGCAAGCTCATGGCCACCGACCTGGACGGGAATTACACCGATGGTATGGTTAGCAATCTTTGGGCTCCGCCCCTGGATTTGCGCGGCGCCACCGCGCCAGTGCTGCGCCTGGATCACTGGTATCAAACCGAGCCGGATAATGACGTTTGCCTGGTGATGATATCCACCGATTACGGGGAGAGCCGGCTTTATGCTCCATTTACCGGCGACAGCGGGGGCTGGCGAACCGAGTACTTAAACCTTCAACCTTACATCGTCTCAAACGAGATCTATCTACGCTTTGTATTAGTGTCCGATGAAGCTACAAATTACCCGGGGTGGTATATTGATCGTGTCTCTTTGGTTGAAATAGGGATAACCGGGGAAAACCTTTTCGAACACGATGACTTCCTGGAGCAAATAGAAAAAGCAGCAGATCCTGGCCGAGTCATCGAGCTGAAAATTCCTTTCCGGCAGCCGCCTCAAGGTCCTGAGCCCCTGATCCAGCCCTTTGATGATCCTGTAAAATTGTTGCCTGTACCAGCAGAGCTGGTTATTGAGCCGACAGGCCTCACCGCGGCCAATAATCCTGTTGACGGCAGATTTAGCATCCGCCACCCCGGCAGCGCCGGTGAAGTGCTGACCCTGCGCATCAATGCGCCGGGCTACCTGCCTGCAGTACGTACCTTTACCCTGGATGAACTGGAAACAGTTGATTTGGAGGATGTCATCCTGGTGACGGAGGCAGATTCTGGTGACGTGGATCAAAGCGGCGGCGTGGATGTGGGTGATGCTATCCTTGTCCTGCGGCAAATTGTCGGCCTGGTCAATTTAACCCCATCCCAGTGGCAGAGAGCCGACGTGAACCTGGATGGAACTGTTGATGTGGCCGATGCTATTTTGATCATGCGCTTTATTGTTGGACTGGTTCCTTCTTTGCCTGTTGATGGATAGAAAACAACACCTTGACTTTGGATAGCCTAAAACCCCTGCTATACAGGTAGGGGTTTTTTCTTGGGTAGAGTTTTCTAGAAAAACGGCGGATTTTCTCTGCCGAAATACTCCATCCCGGCTGCATGTTACAGCAGGATTAATTTCCCGGGAAATGTCATGCTGTTAATTTTATGTAATTCGACTTCCTTAGAGGATTTTCAACATGGTTATAGAAATATTTTAGTGCAATTTCCTTATGGCCCAGACTATTAAATCATGCCCGACTGGGCCGGTTTTTATAGTTAGATAGAGAATACATATCAGGGAGAGAAAGCAATGATTAGGGATCCGGGAGGAAGCCTCCATGTCCCCACCGAGCGGGAGCACAGCCGGAATAGCGATAATCGGTATTCTTCCCCTTTTCTTAAAGGGGGCTCGGAAGGGATTTTAAAAGTAATTAGACATTTATCGCTGGCCATGCTAAACCATTTTTTAATGACTGGACTTTTATTTTGCTTCCTTGCTTGCGGCTTCAGCCAGCCAGCAATGGCGCAGCCCTCCAGGCGGAATCATGTAGACAGCACCGCCCCGGAAATCATTAGCTTCAGCATCAATCACCAGGACGCCGTCACCGATATCCACGAAGTAAAACTTCAGTTGGAAGCCACAGATAATTACACCGCTCCCGGGCAGCTGCAGGTGCGCTTTTCCAATGATGGCGTGGAATGGAGCGATTGGCAGTCTTATCGCACCGACTGGGAGTGGAACCTTACCGGCGGAGATGGGATCAAACAGGTTTACGTGGAGGTACAGGATCAGGCTGGAAACACTGCTATGGCAGTGGCCTCCATACGCGTCTATGTACCGGTCTCGGGTATTGCCCTGGATCGCGAATATTTTATCCTGGAAGTTGGCGGTGCGCCGGTTAAACTTGGAGCGTCACTGTTTCCTGAACATGCTTCGTTCCAGGAAATAATCTGGAGCAGCGCCGATCCCTCCGTGGCTGTAGTGGACCAGGGCTGGGTCACCCCTGTGGGTGTCGGCGAAACCACAGTTACCGTTACTGCGGTTGAAGGCGGTTTCACCGCCGCTTGCGTAGTCAAAGTTGTCTCCGCCATCGTTCCTTACGAAGGCCCCATACTCTATGGAGATTTGGACGGCAACGGAGAGGTGGATGCGGCTGATGCCGTGATTATCTTAAGGTATATCGTGGGTATGGTAGACCTTGATCCGGATATGTTGGAAGCGGCCGATGTTCACCGCGACGGCTCTGTTAACGTGGCGGATGCTGTGACGATCCTGCGCTATATTGTGGGGCTGGTCACGGAACTGCCCGTTGATCCCCAGGCAGCTCCGCCTCCACCCCCGCCCCCGCCTCCCCCGGAAATAGAGTATTACCCTCCTACCGCCAGGCTGCTTGGGGCCAGCTACCGGGTCTGGACGGTAGCGGAGGTTACCTGTTCCGATCCTTTGAATGTGCGCAGCAAGCCGGGAACAGATCAGCCCATTCTTGGCACAGTAACCAAGGGCCAGCGTTACTATGTGCGTGAAATTGCCAGAATTGAGCATCCCACCTATCCTGTGTGGTACCGGATCAACTATGAAGGAAATCCGGGGTGGATTGCCGCGAATTATACCGCAGTTGAAGACGTCCTTTACGGCCTCGATTACTGGGGTTCCGAGATCAGGCTGGCCCCGGCCCCTGAAGGGCTCGGGCCTGGTGACTATAAAATTGACGACGAGTATAATTTTAAGCGCAAACAAGGTAGTAAATGGGTGGACACTGGCATCAACTTTTATTTCCTGGAAAAACATCCTTATGCCTTGCTCCCCCTGGATCGGCCTGCCCCCGATTTTGTAACAGATGATTTTCTTGAGGGAGCGGCATTAAAACATTGCCCTGACACAACTTTCCACGAATGTGACGACGCTTTTATTGAAGCCCAGGAAACCTGGGGCATTAACGCCCTCTATCTCATGGCCCATGCCGCTTTGGAAAGCGCCTGGGGCACCTCTGCCATCGCCAGGGACAAAAACAACATTTTCGGTTACATGGCTTATGATGACAGCCCTTATCTCAGCGCCGCCACTTTTAAATGCCTGGATGATTGTATCATGCAGGTCAGCGGATTTATCCGCCTGGCCTATCTGAATACCAGCGGTTCCTATTACCGCGGGGCGCACCTGGTAGGCATGAACGAGTTCTATGCTACTGACCCCATGTGGGCTTTCAAAATTGCCAACATCATGCAGAGCATCATTGATTATGGCAGCTACCAGCTGGTGGAGAAAACGCCGCTTCGTGGAGTGGTTACCGCCTCCGGTGGTTTGAACCTGCGCAGCGGCCCCGGCTTGGGCTCCAGTACTATTGCCCTAATGCCTGCAGGTACAGAAGTTATAATATGGGGCAACAATGGTTCCCAGCCCGCCGATGGTATAAACTGGCTTAAGGTAACCGCTTCAGGCAAAACCGGCTGGGCTTCAGGCCAATACATAGAGCTGCTTGACCAGCCCCGGGGTGTAATATACTTCAAGGAATGGTACCGGGACGACGGCCTTTCCATTAAAGTATATCAAGAGCCGGATCTCGGAAGTGCTGTTGTCGATTCACTTCATTTTGCCGATTCCTTTACCATTGAAAAGATGCAGGTGGAGCAGCATGGCGGCAAATACTATCTCTGGTACCGTGTCAACTACCCCGGCAAAAGCGGCTGGGTCATCGCC
>JAKOVL010000123.1 GCA_029782095.1 Bacillota bacterium
CTTGGGACCTAGCTTTGGTACCTTTAAAAATTCCTCTCTAGATTTAAAAAGGCCGTTTTCCTCCCGGTATTTTACGATGCTGTTGGCCACTGAGGCAGTTATGCCACTTACGTAGCTGAGGAGTGAGGGCGATGCGGTATTTACATCTACGCCGACGCTGTTGACGCAGTCTTCAACGACTCCGGCCAGCTTTTCCGAGAGTTTCTTTTGGTTTACGTCGTGCTGGTACTGTCCCACACCAAGGGCTTTCGGGTCAATTTTTACCAGCTCTGCCAAAGGGTCCTGGAGGCGCCGGGCGATGGAAACGGCACCACGGAAGGACACGTCCAGGTCGGGAAATTCTTCGGCGGCCAGCTTTGATGCGGAGTAGACGGAAGCCCCCGCTTCGCTCACCACTACGTAGGATACGGGCCTTTTTGCGTCTTTTAATATTTCAGCCAGGAAGCGTTCGCTCTCTCGAGAGGCAGTGCCGTTGCCAAGGGATATGACATCCACATTGTGCCTTTCTATCAAAGCGAGAATTAGCTTTTTTGACTCCTCAAAAGCGTTTTGCGGCGGAGTGGGGTAGCAGACGGCATGGTCTAGCAGTCTTCCCGAGCTGTCGATAACCGCCAGCTTGCAGCCGGTCCGGTAGGCCGGGTCAAAGCCTAGAATTGCCTTGTCTTTTACCGGGGCCTGCAGGAGCAGGTGCTTTAGATTCTTTGAAAAGGTCACAAGGGCCTGCTCTTCTGCCTTTTCCGTCAATATGTTTCGAATTTCCCGTTCAATGGAGGGCCAAATGAGGCGCTTGTAGGCATCATCTACTGCCCTTTCCATCAGCTCGGATGTGGGCGACGGATTTTTTATATACTTGGCCTTAATGGCCTTTAATAAATCTTCCTCGGGCACCTGGATCTTCACCTGCAGGAATTTTTCCCGCTCGCCCCGATTTATGGCGAGGACCCGGTGGGAGACGATCCTTGCCACCGGTTCTTTAAAATCGTAGTACATGGAGTAAGTGGAGGTCTCTTCCGTAAGGCCTGTTGTTTCAACGATGCCTTTCTCATAGGCCATATCCCGGATGAGCTTTCGTATTTCGGCATCATCGGATACAATCTCGGCAATGATGTCAAGGGCGCCAGCTAAGGCATCATCGGCAGTTTCAACAGCTTTTTCTGGGTCAATGAAGGCCGCTGCATCTTCCTCGGTAACCGGGGCTTCCTGGGCCAGGATTTTCTGGGCCAAGGGCTCCAGGCCCTTTTCCCTGGCCACGGTGGCCCTGGTCCTTCGCTTGGGCCTGAAGGGCCGGTAGATATCTTCCACTTCCTGTAGGGTTATGGCTTCATCCAGACTTTGTTCAATATCC
>JAKOVL010000078.1 GCA_029782095.1 Bacillota bacterium
GTATCCTTTAGATCCGCCGGGCACCCCGTCGCCGCTGACGGTAAAGACCACGGGCGGATCAGTGGAGGTCACTTCCACCCCGGTGATCAGGGTGAGGCGGTTGCGCCAGTTCGAACCGTCATTGTAATGGCGGTAGATGCGGATGGTGGAAGAATCATAACCTTCCTTGGTATCCTCGAAGGGCTCGCCGTTAACCAGGTAGGTCACCAGGTAAGCCTGGTCGAGAGCCTCCTGCAGGGTAAAGGTTCCCGGGTTGAAACCGTCGGTGGAGGTCACATTGAGCTCCCAGGCCGGGTTGGTAATCCCTAAGTCCGCGAGGATGTCCGCCAGCAGCACCCCGGTGGCCTCGTCGGTCACCAGCTCTCCGCCGCTGGTGTAGCTGTAAGACGCGTTGACTTCGTCAAACTCTTGCAACTCTGCTAGCGTGTATCCTTTAGATCCGCCGGGCACCCCGTCGCCGCTGACGGTAAAGACCACGGGCGGATCAGTGGAGGTCACTTCCACCCCGTTGACCAGGGTAAGGCGGTTGCGCCAGGACGTGCCGCCATCATAGTTGCGGTAGATGCGGATAGTGGAAGAATCAAAGCCTGCCTTGGTGTCCTCGAAAGACGCACCGTTGACCAGGTAGGCTACCAGGTAGGCCTGGTTGATGGCCTCCTGCAGGGTAAAGGTACCCGGGTTGAAGCCATCGGTGGAGGTCACGTCGAGCCTCCAGGTCGGGTTGGTGATCCCCAGGTCCGCAAGGATGTCCGCCAGCAGCACCCCGGTGGCTTCGTCGGTCACCAGCTGGCCGCCGCTGGTGTAGCTGTAAGAGGCAGTAACTTCGGCAAACTCTTTCAACTGGTCCAGGGTATAACCCCGGGAGCCGCCGGGAACCCCGTCGCCGCTCACGGTGAAGACCACAGGGCCGGTGGGTTCATCGATGATATCTTCAGCCCTGGGCTCTTCGTAGTCGCCGGTGCCCACGACAATGCAGTCCACCCACTTGGTCCACATGGAGAAATTCTCTTCCACGACCAGGCGCAGCGGGCCGAACGCATTATTATGCACATAGCCGACGCTGTATTCATGGGGCACCAGGGGATAGCCGTTGACGGCGTAACCCAGGATAATATCCTTGGTCAGGCCCTGGCTGTTGACCACCCCGTTCATCACCTGGGAGATGTTCTGCAGCTGGTTGTAGCCCGGGCCGGCAAAAACGCGGATGCTGCTGGGGATAGTCACCCCTTCCTTGAGGCCGACCACGTCTTTAATCAAGTTCCACAGGATAATCCCTTCTACCTCGGTGGCACCCTGGCCGGTAAAGATGTCGCGCACAATGTACTCATCCAGCGCTTCCAGCTGTCTCAGGCTGAAAGTACGCGGCTGGGCCACCTGGGAACCGGTTACCCGCAGCACAGGCAGATCCAGGTACTGGGTGTAGACGCCATAATCGTGCTTCCAGCTATCGCCGGAGGAGGCCTCAACGATGATTTCAACCACGTTTGCTACCGACTTGCTGCTGTTCAGGTCGCCCGGTTCAGTCTGGCCGATCACCAGGCGCAGAGGCCCGCCGTCATTGCCGGCCGCCGGGTCATATCCGGCAGAGCTCTCATCAGGAACAAGGGGCTTTTCATTTTTCCCGAAGGCCAGTATTGCCTTCAGGTTGCCGGCGCCGGTAATCTCGTTGATGTAATCATTTTTGGAGATCTCATCCAGGGAGAAGCTCTTTTCGAAACCATCGGCCGCTTTGAAGGTAATGGTGTCGGCCCCGGCGGTAAAGCCCACTTCCCGCCGGATATATTCATAAATATCGATGCCGCGGTAGGGAGCTGATTCTTTTTCATCGGCACTCTTGGCCAGGCAGTATTCCCCGCCGAAGATATAGTTCTGCATAAATTCCAGCTCGCCCACGGTCACCTGGTGTTCATTCCTGACGCCGCTGCCGCTGATGGTCAGGATGTCACCGGCATACTGGTCGTAGGGCGGGTTGAGGTGGGCGTACGGATCGAGGCTCATATCCACAGTGATGGCATTGACCGAGCGCAGCCACCGGCCCGGCTCTCCTTCTTCCGTCTGCCCGAAGAGGGCCATAAGCGGGCCGTAGCGGTTAACAATGGGGCTACCCTGGTAACCGGGGTCACCGCTGTTTTTAACCAGGGGGTAGCCGTTCTTGGCGAAAGCGAGGACCGGTTTGAGCCAGTCCACCCCGGTAACCTCGTTGAAATAGTCGGTGCGGACAATGTCCTCCAGATTCACCACCAGGTCCGGCTCCGCGGTGCTGCTGCTAAAGGTGACCGTACCCATGGTGCCGGGCAGGCCGATGATGTCAAAGAGGAAGTAGCTTAAGCCAACACCCTCGTAGAGATCGGAAATTTTAGTGTCACCGCCGCCGGCGTTATGGGTATAGTAGTAGCCTTTGGCCCGGGCCCGGTCGGCCGTGGCCGCAGGCACATCATCACCGTAAATGAGCTCTTCGATCTCGGCCACCGTAAAGACTTCCGTTTTGATGACGGCGCCTGACTCGTCTTTAACGGTGACGGTCAAGGTCTCCTCCGCCAGGTCATCATAGGGAGCGTAAGAATGGGTGGTGTAGGGCAGATCGTCGCCCACGACCACGCGCAGGGCAAACTGGACCTGGTGCGATCCATTGGTATGGGCATAGTCACGCTTGCCGAAAATAATGCGCAGCGGGCCGCCATCGTTGCCCAGCCCCGAGTTGTAACCCGGGTCACTGGGTCGGGTAACGTAAGGGTAGCCGTTAAAACCGTAGGCCACCAGGACAGGATACCCCGTTTCCAGCGGTTCCTCGTTGCTGCCGTCAAAGGTTCCGTCGCTGGGATCCTCGGGATTCTTTTCATAGTAGCCCCAGAGGTCGTGGTTCTTAATCTCACCCACCGTGAGGGGAGGGATATTATAGTAGTCGGCGGCAATAAAATGCACCGGTGTATCCTCGGGAGTATTCGGATCCAGCCCCGCATGCAGCAGCAGGTCCCACAGGGGCACCCCTTTATAGGTGTTGAAATACCAGTAGTAGAAGCTGTTGGAGAGGCAGTATTCCTTCTCCAGGTGCAGATCGGTCATCGCCTCCAGGTCGGCCACGGTATAGTTGACCTCTTTGCCCAGGGCGCTGCCGCTTAAAGAAAAGATATACTGGGTAAATTTGGGGTCGTTGTAAGGCGGCGTGGCGTGTTCATAGCCGGGCCGCTGATCCTCTTCCACGTAGATATAAGCCACGTTGATGAAGGTGGGCACCGCTTCGCCTTCCTTGGGATGGTACACCAGCTTCAGGCAGCCGCCGTCATTGCCCTTATCCGGCAGGTAGCCCGCATCCAGGTCTTTATAGACCAGGGGCACTTCGTTGACGCCGTAAGCAGCGATCATCATCCGCTCTTCGTCCCGGATTTCCTCCAGGGTGAAGCGGCCGATTTCCTGCCGCAAGTAATTCTTGAAAACAATTTCCCCGACATTATCCCGCAGGTTGACGAAGTTGTCCAGGATATAAGAGATCTTAATCCCTTCGTAGGTATTTTCCACCACCTGGCTGCCAACCTTCTCGATATACTGGCCCCGGTACAGGCCGTTGTTCTCTTCCTCAAGCTGCCGCAGGGAGAGGGCGCGGTAAGATTCCAGCCCCGGCCCTTCCACAGTCATAGTGGCGCCGGTAAGGGAGTCCACGTTGTAGGGCGCGCCATCGTAATTGATATGTTTATAGGGGCTATCGGAGAAATCAATCCAGTCTTCTTCGACCACCAGTTCCACGGCGACGATGGCCTTGAAGGTGGTTCCGAACTCCCCTTCATAAGCTTGCTTGCGGTAGATGCGCAAGCTCGCGTTGCCGCCGTCATCGGATATGGGTTCGCCGTCCACCTCGTAGGCCAGGACATATTTCAGGTCTGGGTCGGAGATCTCGGCCAGGGTTTTCGGTTCAACCGGGTAGCCGTCGCTGCAGATAAAGTGAACCTGCGCCTCAGGGTCTGTAATCCCGACCAGATCATTTAAGACATACCACAGGCTCACCCCTTTCACGGAGACGACAGCCGGTCCGCCCTTGGTATTGTATTCGTAGTCCTCGTCAATCTTGTACTGTTCCGGTACCGCTTTCAGCTGGGCCATGGTGAAAGTCTTTTCCGCGGCAGCGCCGTCACCGCGCACGGTAAAGACAACCGGCCGCTCCTCGCCCACCACGATGCGCACCAGGTTACGGACAAAAGAGGTCTGGTTCATATCGCTGGTATCGCCCTGGGTCTGGCCCAGGTAGAGCCTGGGGGCGTCGCCGTCCCGGTCCGCAGCGGTTAAATCCCGGTCTTCCCATTCAATGGGAGGCTCCGGATTGACGACATTATATAGCTGGGCACGGTAGATGCCGATCATCGGATCGACCTGCTCTTCGCTGTCCAAGGTTAAATCAGGATAGTAATAGCGATCCTGCAGCTGGCTGATGGTAAAAGTGAGGCTAAGGCCGTCCGAAGCCATAAATTTGATCGGCCAGTCGCCCTCTTTCAAATTTCCTCCGCCAAACTGATCGAGCAGCGCCAGCAGGTCAAAACCCTTGACCCTCCAGATGCTTCTGAAATTATGGCTGTTGTTGGAAGAATAGTAGCGCTCCTCCATGGCCGGGTTGTCAAAGGCCAGATCTTCCTCGTACAGGATAATATCCTGCTCCAGCCCTGTTCCGGTGATCACCAGGACCGGATCATCTCCGGCGGCCATGGCGGGCCGGAAAGGCAGGCCGCCCACGATCTGCCCCATCAACAGGAAAAAGATCATGGCCACCGCTAAAAAATCCTTAACTTTCGACCTTCGAAATTGCAGCATCCTGATAAGCCTCCTCCTAACTCTGAAAATTTTATGACAATCTCTACCTCTACCCAAACAATTTTAAATCCGGACCGGAAGCCGGCAGCGTTTCCGCCAGGCCCACCAGGTAACGCAGAATCAGGATGGCATCACCCACGTCCACGGTCCCGTTCAGGTTGACATCGGCTGCCTCCTGCTGGTCTGCATTCAAGGCAACCAGGCCGACAATATGGCGCAGCACCAGGATGGCATCGCCCACGTCAATGGCGCTGTCCCCGTTGACATTGCCGGGGAAATAATGCAGACGCTCCTCTCCCACCACGATCCGGATCAGTTCGCGGTTAAAAAACGGCTGGTTTCTGTCTTCGATATTGCCCCGGGCCTGGCCAAAATAAAGCCGCAAGGGGGGATTGTTGTAATTATCCATGTCTTCTTCAGTCAGTTCCTTATCATCCCAGGAAATAGGCGGCTGCGGATTATTGTTGTTATACAGGGATGCGCGATAGATGCCGATCATCGAATCGACCCGCTCTTCGCTGGCCAGGGTCAGGTCGCTGTAATAGTAGCGATCCTGCAGGGAGCTGATGGTCATGGGGAAGGGGAAATAATCGCCGCCCGGTAGCAACTGGGGAACCACCAGGCCATCTCTGCTGATAAATGTAAGGGGCCAGTCGCCCTCTTTCAGGTTACCCTCGCCATACTGATCGAGCAAATCCAGCAGGTCAAACCCTCTTACCTTCAAAATACTTTTGAAGTCCCAATTGTTATTGCTGGAATAGTAATACTCCACCATGCGGGGGTTGTCGAAAGCCAGGTCTTCCTCGTAAAGGTAAACGTCCCGCTCCAGGCCGGTCCCGGTGATCACCAGTAAAGGCTGGGACTCTGAAGCGGATGCAGGGCAGAGGTTTGAACCGGGAGCAAATGTTCCCAAAAGAATAACGAAGAGGCAGACCGCTGCCCGGCCGGTAGCTCTGGTTATTTTTTTCACTATCTTTTTCGCTGACATATTTTCCGGCACTCCTTATGTATTACTGTGCATAACGAACCCCGGTTTTTGGCATAGCCTCTCATTAACCTGACCAGGGAAACAGTTGCAGCATGAAAAAACCGACCCAGGCGGATCGGCGCGCAGTCATAGTACATCTCCTTTCCACCATGGGAGGCCAGCCGGTTTCCCAACTGACCCTATCGACCGGAAATTCTTGTCCTGGCGGATTTAGAATAACCGGTTCGGAGAATTATTCAGTTCACCGTTATGCACGAGTATGCATTACCGATATTCTACATTTATTGCTTTATTCCTTTTTTTTTAAGAAAATTTTTTGTCAACAAAAATAAAAAAAAGTGCTGCAAAAAAGATAAAGGCAACGGCCAAAAAGACGGCATCCTGCCAGGTTAGCTTCTGGGGCTGCATGTAACTGCGCCGGTGGTAAAGGCCAAAGGCCCTTCCCTCCATGGAAATGGCCAGGTGATCTACCTTGCCCAGCGCCGTGATCACCAGGGGGACCAGCAGGTAGCGCACCGCCCGCAATACTTTGGCCAGGGAGGCGCCCTCCAGGTCAATCCCCTTGGCCATCTGGGCGCTGCGGACCTGGTTTAGCTCCCGCTGAAAAATGGGGATAAAGCGCATCGCCGTGATTAACATGAACCCGTAGCGGTACGGCAGCCCCGCCTGCATCAACGCATAGGCCAGGTTGTTGGGGTTGGTCACGGCAACAAAGAGATAACTGGAACCAATAATATTAATAAAGCGCAGCATCATCACCAGGCCGCCCCGGAGCCCTTCCGACCAGATTTCCAGGGAGAAGAAATAGAAGGGCAGCACCGCCAGCAACAGGCCCTCTTTGACCACAAGGATCTGGACCAAAACCATGGCCAGGCCGAATAAAACAATCATCCGCAGCTTGCGCCAGAAAAAACCCAGGCCCAGCCGGGCCAAGGTAAAAGCCGCCACGAGGGCAAAAAACAGGACCAGCCCGGCTGTGGGCTCCGGCAGGGCCAGGACAGTAATGCTGAAGCCAACGAGCAGCACCAGCTTTACCAGGGGATGGGCCCTGTGCAAAAAAGATTGACCCGGCACATAATTAAGCCCGGGGAAAGACCCGGAAATGGCGCGAGACGAGCGGCGCAAAACCATCTTTTCACCCTTCTCCCGTAACAAGTCCCCTGCCGTTCCCGGGCAGGTAATGGGTTAAGCCCCGGGCGGCCAGCAGGGCAAAAGCTTCTTCCGTCGGGGCGTCAATGATCAGTTCGCCCTGTTCCAGAAAAAGAACCCGCCCGCACCAGGCTGAGGCCACGGCCGGATCATGGCAGACCATTAAAACCACCCCACCCCTGGCCCGGTGTTCTTCCAGCGCTCCTAGCAATAAATCACTGCGCTGCGGATCCTGACCCACCAGCGGTTCATCCAGGGCCAGCACCGGAGGGATGTAAGCTAGTAGAGAAACCAGGGCGAGCCTTTTTTTTTCGCCCAGGCTGAGGGCAAAGGGCAGCTGCTCCCGGTAGGCAAGCAGATCGAACTGCTCCAGCAATCTCAACACCCTGCTGTTTTCTCCAGGCCTGCATCCTTTTAAAAATATTGAAGGCAGCTCCGCTTCCCTGAAGACGGTGCTCTCAAAAAGCTGGTGATTGGGATTTTGGAAAGAGAGGCCGATCCGCCCGGCCCTTTGGGAAACCTTTTCCGTGGTGATGTCCACCCCGTCCAGGTATATTTTCCCCCGGAAGATTTTCAACAGCCCCAGCAGGGCATGCAATAATGTGCTCTTGCCGCTGCCGTTGTCACCCATAACGGCGGCGATTTCGCCGGGGTAGAGGGAGAAGGAGACATCTTTAAGCAAAGGAGTTTCGTAACCGGCCGCCAGCCCCTCCACCTGAAGCCTGGGAGGCAGCGCCGGTGCATTATCCCGCCGTTTCTCTGCACTTTCAATCTGCCGGTAAAAGAGCTTGTCCTGCGCGGCCTTTGCCGCCAACTCTTCTCCCCGGAATTCACCGACTATCCTCCCCCGCTCCATGTAAAGGGCCCGATCCGCCAGGGGCAGCAATTTTTCCAGGCGATGTTCAATGACGATGACGGTAATCTCCTCATCCCGCCGCAGCTTTTCCATTACGGCCAAAACTTCCTCCGTGCAGCGGGGATCCAGGTTGGCCGTGGGCTCGTCCAGAATCAGGAGGCTGGGACGCATCGCCAGCACGGAGGCAATGGCCACTTTTTGCTTCTCCCCACCCGAGAGGGTATAGAGATCGCGTTCCGCCAGCTCCAGGGCTCCCACCGCAGACAGGGCCCAGCGTACCCGGGCGGCAATTTCCGCAGGATCCAGGCCCAGGTTTTCCGGTCCAAAGGCCACTTCATCCATTACTCTAAGGGTGCAGAGCTGCATCTCCGGATCCTGCTGCACCAATCCCACGATTCCGGCCAGCCTGCCGGGCGTGTTCTCGCGGGTGTTCAGGCCTTTGATCTCAACCGAGCCTTCCATTAAACCGGTATAGCCATGCGGGATAAACCCGGTCAGGCAAAGAGCCAGGGTAGATTTTCCGCAGCCGCTCGGTCCGGTAAGAATAATAAATTCTCCCGGCCGCAGCTGTAGGTTAATCCCCTCCAGGGCCGGTTCGGCAGCCCCAAAATAGGTAAAGCTGAGATCTTTAACGGCAGCCACGTATCTTTCCATAACGCTCCGTGGGAATTCCTATTGTACCACGAACCTGGTAACCAGCTTAACCCAGTAGCCTCCTTCATAATTTCCGGCAATCAACCGCAGGGTGTCCTCCTCCCTGATCAGGACCATGGCATCATCGGCTAAAACATCCTCCAGGGGAAATTCGACCTGGTAGCCGTCGGTGGCGATAACGCTTAACCTGGTGGCATCTTCCAGGGGTTGACAGCGCTCCAAAATTACTTTTACCGGAATACCGGTATATTCCTGCGGGGGCACGTAGGTAACCTGTCCCACCAGCTCCGCGGTAATGGTCGTTTCATCGGCGGCAAAGTCTGAAAGCTGAAAAGACCCTTCACGCTCCACCGCCCCTTCCACAGAGAACGCGGGGCCTTTCCAGGGAGGTTCGAAAACAAAAGCATAATAATAGACGGCGCCGGCAGAAAAGGCCAGCACCAGCAGCCCGGTAACGACAAAATTAAGCCTGGTTTTCCTCGGCGATTGCGCCGTCAGCCGGATCGCTTCATTTACCGGATATGCGCCCAGGCGGAAAGGCCGTGCCCTGAGCACAACATCGATTACACCCCGGCCGAAGCAGCCTCCCAGCAATATGCCGGAAATAAAAGCCAGCCCGCTAATTAGGGCGATGTAAAACAGGGGAGCGCCGGAAAAATAAAAAAGCTGGAACACGATCACATTGGAAGCGGCGGATAAGGCGCCGGCCAGGGAGTAGGTCAAAAGGGTATGGCGCCTCAACAGCAGCAAAACCACATCCACCAGGAGCCCCTGGATTAAAGAGACCAGGACGATGACCACCCCGTGCGTGCTGCCCGTAAGCAGCTCCACGACCCCTTTTAACAGACCGGCGGCGGTGGCCGCCCCGGGGCGCCTGACCAGGCCCGCCGCCACGATAATCCAAAATACATGCAGCCCCGCGGCGAACTGCCCTGCGCCGAAAGGGACGCCGAAGATTCGGTTTAGCAGATTGCCCAGGTAGCCCACGTAAGTGCTCATCACACCGCCGATGCCGCTTAAGACGGCTACGACGAGCAGATCCCTGCTGGAAAAATAATAATTGACCCTGCTATGTTTTTCCGGTTGCGCTTTCACGGCAAAACCTCCAATCGAGCAACCATTCTCACCCAGCGGCTTCCAGCGGATTGGTAGAGATGCCACCCCTGACCCGGGGCTGAAGTGCGCGCGCAATCGTTGTTGTCATAGACCCCGTCTTCAGGCAGAAAAGCGATGCGGTAGCCATCCTGCCATTCAGGAGGAGTGCTGCCGTTATATTCAATGGCCAGGATCATTTCGCCCTGGTGCCCGTACCAGCCGGACTCCCGGGGGTAGACATTTTCGTAGGCGTAAGCCTGAACATAACGATCGTGGGAATAAACCAGCAGCCGCTCGCCCGGCTCCATACCCCCTGCCGCTTCCACCAGCCTGCGTACGGGAACCCCCCTGTAGATGCCCTCACCCCTGTAGTTGCCGTGGATATTCTGAAAACTGCTTTGGCCGGATACGTCGGCCATGGCTTCCAGCTCCGCAGCAGAAATTTCTATCTCTCCTTTGCGACCGTAGCAGGAGATGTCCAGGGATCGGCTGGGCGGTTCCACCGGGCGGGGCTCCACCCGGACAGAGCCCTCCTCCGTCACTGTGACCAGGGCGTAGTGATGATAGCCGCCTTCTTCCGGAGGTGCGTAGAGGCTGGCCCCTCCTCCGCCGCTGATGACGCAGGCAGCACCACCCATAAATTGAGCGTGGTAAATATGGATATGCCCGAAAAACATACCCTTCACCGCAGACTCTTCCGCAGTGGTCAGCGCCAGGAAACGCTGCGCCTCCTCCGGGTCCATCAGGGTGTGCCCTTTCCCCCGGGGATCTATTGGCGGCGCATGTTGGAACAGCAGAACATTGCGGTCCCCGTGCGCCAGCAAATCCTCCAGCCACGCCAGCTGCGTCTGTCCCAGTTCCAGGGTGGAGCTGTCCAGGAAAACGAACCTCAACCCCCGGTAGTCAAAATAATGAACCGGCGGTGAAAGGAGATTTTGATAAAGCAAGGCTCCGTTTCCCTTGATATCGTGATTGCCGGGGACCGTGTAGCAAGGTATCTTGAGATGCTGCAAGGTCTCCAGGAATGCCAGGTATTCCTCTTCCCGGCCCGAGGGTGTAAAGTCTCCCAGGTGCACCAGAAAGGCGGCCCCACTCTGGTTTATCTGATCAAGAGCTGCAGTTAGGGTGTCATTGCGCCCCTGGCTGTCTCCAACAACGGCAAAAGCAACAGCTTCCCGTGTCTCCGCAGGGCGGGTAAATAGCTCGATCAGCTGCTTGCCTGCGCCACCCTCCACATCCAGGGCAATTACGGTATCAGAAACAATGCGCTTGGCAACGGAGGCCTCTTGCCGGCCCGGGGGAGCGGCAACTTCCACCTGGACATGGTCCGCCGCCATATTCTGCACCATCACTGTAAACCGGGCGGGAGCGCCGTCCAGCCGGTTCAGTTCGATGCTGATATCCGGGCGGTATGCCCTGAGGAGGATATATTCTTCCGCAGGCAGCCGGACCGCCCCGTCAGGGTTCACTTCTACCTGGTTTAGAGAATGGGGCGAGCATGCCGGCAGCAGGCAAAAGGCGCAGCAGCAAAGCAGCAGCCCCAAAGCGCGCAGCACGGTCCAACCTCGTGCGGCGATAAATCCCTTCAGCACATTGCACATCCTTTCCCCGGGTGGCCGGCACCCGCTTCGGCAATGCTTTCGCCTCCATGGAGCGGCGGCATCAATTAATTTCATCCGGTGATGCAAGATCAATCTGGCTGAATGCCTCCGCATGAGTAAAAGCCTGTGGTCGCGGTTATAATACGATCATGCGAGCCAGCGCCGCGACCTGCGCATCACCTGCCGGATGGAGGTGTAAAAGCCGATGCAAATCAGCGGACGGAACAAGCTTAAAGGCCGCGTGACCAGCATTACCCCCGGCACCGTCACCGCAGAGGTGGAGATGGACATCGGGGGCGGCAACCGCGTCGCCGGAGTGATCACCAGGCGCTCCCTGGACGAGATGGGGATAAAAAACGGGGACGAAATCACCGCTTTAATCAAGGCCACTTCGGTTATGTTCGTCAAAGAATAAGCGCGTCCCCACAGAAGGCTCCACCTTAAAACCGCAGGCCGGCGCAATTTATTCGCCGGCTGCGCTGCTTTCAGCGCGGCGCTTTTTAATGTAAACAATGATATAATGGACGGCCATCCCGGCCAGGAAGCCGTAGGCCATGTTCAACAATACCGATACCAGGGTGGTAACAGCGAGCACCACAAAATCAAGGTTTAATTTAACATCGCGGGCAAATTTGACCATCTCCAGGCCCACCAGGAACATCATCGCCCCGATAATGGCCCGGGGGAACAGCGCAAACAAGGAAGCAATGGATGTGCCCAGTAAAACGCCCAGCAGTATTTCCAGGACGCCCTCCAGGATATTGGCCCCCCCGGTGCGGGCACCAAAATAATACTGCCCAGCCAGGCCGCCGGCACCGTGGCACAGGGGCATGCCTCCGAAAAAGGGGAAGACCAGATTCATCAGCCCCATGTTCAGCGATAACCTTCGCTCGCTCACCGGCCTGTCGGGAAAATACTGTTTAATTAAAGAAGAAGTAGAGATGACGGCATTGGTGGCCGTTAAAGGTATCTGGGCGAAGCCCGCCAGGAGCAGGGCCTGCCACACTTCCACCGGCTTGAATTTGGTCAGCGGCGGCAGGTTGAAGCCGACCGCCTTTACCTGGGCCAGATCGCCGTGAAAATACATAATGGCCAGTCCCAGAACCACCAGCACCAGGGCTGCAGGTGCATAGCGGTTTTGGCGTAAAAAAATAACGATGAGTACTGACACCAGCCCCAGCAGCCACCAGTCGGAAAGCAGTTTAACCGCTTCCAGCGCCAGCATTACCCCTAAGGCAACCTGGATGCCCCGGATCACCGCCCTGGGGGTATAGCGGGCCACATAATCCATCACACCGGTAATAGCGAAGATGATCCAGACCAGCCCCATGGCGAAGCCCGACGCGTAGATCAGGGAAGGAGACCAGGCCTGGGCAATGGCCACCACTGCCAGCACCTTCATCGGCTCGATGGGCATGGGCAGGCGGTAAACCACACCGGTAATAATATTGGCCAGTCCCATGGTCACCAGCAGACCGGCAGGATTAAGGCCGCACACCGCAATATAACCGATAGCCAGGGGAAAGAGAGTGCCGAAGTCGCCCATGGCACCGGATAGCTCCCGCAAGCTGAATTCAAAATGCCCTAGTTTCATCCACTTTCCCCCCGTATATCCAGGTCATCAATAGATCATGCGCCCCTCAATAAACTCCCTGGTTTTTGGATTTTGCGGCGCCGTAAAAACCTGCTCCACCTCTCCCATTTCCGCCACCCGTCCGTTGTACAGAAAAATAACCTCGTCCGCCACCCTTCTGGCCTGAAAAATATTGTGTGTAATCATGGCAATGGTCATATCCGTATTCTTTTTCTGATCCAAAATTAATCTTTCCATCAACTCCACGTTGGCCGGATCGAGGTTGGCCGTAGGCTCGTCCAGCAGCAGCAGCTTGGGCTCAAAGGCTACCGCCCGGGCCAGCGCCACCCGCTGGGCCTCGCCGCCGGACAAGGTGCCGGCCTGGCGGTGGGCCATCTCCCGCATGCCCACCTTATCCAGGAGAGCATATACTCTATCCCTGATTTCTCTTTTATTAAAACCGCGCGCCCTTAACCCGTAGGCCACATTTTCAAAAACCGTAGTTTTAAAGAGCAGTGTCTTCTGAAAAACCAGGGTCATCTGCCGGCGCAAGAAAAGCGTGTCTCCGGAGCCGTTAAAGGGACGGCCAAAATAGCGGATCACGCCCTGGTCGGGTTTCACCAGCAGGTTAACAATGCGCAGCAATGTGCTCTTGCCGGCGCCGCTGGGTCCGATGATACCATAAATCTTGCCCCGGTGAAGGGTTAGCCGCTCAATGTTAAGCACTTCCCGGTCATATCGCTTCACCAGGTTTTCCAGCTGTAGAACCGGTTCACTGTTTATCACGGCGAACCCCTCCCTTTTAAGGTTTTTCTTTCTGGAATTGGTAAAGCAAAGAGTTGATCACAAAATAGATGGTCAGTAAGATCAGCCCCAGGCCAATGGCCAGTTCAAAGTGTCCTTTGCCGGTTTCCAAAACAATGGCGGTGGTCATGACCCGGGTGCGCCCTTCAATGTTGCCGCCGACGATCATGACCGCGCCTACTTCGGCCACCACCCGGCCAAAACCGGTCACCACGGCGCCAAGAATAGAAAAACGGCATTCCCGGACCACGGTCCAGGCGGTGAGCAGCGGGCTTGCCCCCAGGGTAAGGGCCGCCTCCTCCACCTCCCGGCCCCGGCTGCGAATACCGACCATGGTCAGTCCGGTGACGATGGGTGAAGCCAGGGCAACCTGCGCCGCCACCATGGCCACCGGGGTATAAAGCAAGCCCAGGACACCCAGGGGCCCCTGCCGGGACAGCAGCAGGTAAATGAGCAGGCCCGCCACCACCGGGGGCAGCCCCATTAAGGTATAGATAATTTTATTAATCAGCCGGGTTTTTCTTTCATCGCACATGCCCAGCCATGTGCCCAGGGGGACGCCCAGCAGAGTGCTGAGGATGATCGCCGCGCCCGAGACCTGCAGCGACAGGCGGACAATCTGCATTAAGTATGGATCCAGGGCAATAATCAGTTTAAAAGCTTCGAGAATACCTTCCAGCAAATCGGACAATAATAAGTCCTCCTTGAAATACATTTAAACAGGGGCATGGTTGAGCATGTCCATGCCCCTGGTGGCATCAAAATCCTTACCCTTTAAATGCCCAGCCCGGGGAAAAAGAGAGTTTCTCCCGCGACCTGGAACGAGCTGATCAGCTCCTGCCCTTCCTCCGACATCAGGAATTCGATAAACTGCAGCGCCTGCTCATACTTGACATGGGGATGTTTTTCCGGGTTTACGGCCATGATCCCGTACTGGTTGAAAAGGGCCGGGTCGCCTTCCAGGAGAATCTCCAGTTCAAGCTCATCTTTCATGGAAACGTAGGTGGCCCGATCGGTAAGAGTATAAGCCAGGTTTTCATGGGCCATGGTCAGGGTGGCGCCCATGCCCTGTCCCACGGCCATGTACCAGTCGGCACCGACCGGGTCAATATCCGCTTCACCCCAGAGGCGCAGCTCCATGCGGTTGGTGCCCGAATCGTCGCCGCGGGAAACAAAAGTATGCCCGCCCTCGGCGATGAGCTTTAGCGCTTCCACAACGCCCTCTACATTCTTAACGCCAGCGGGATCCTCCGCCGGGCCGACGATCACAAAATCATTGTACATCACATCATGGCGATCCACAAAATAGCCTTCCTCGACCAGTTCCAGCTCCGCAGCCCGGTCGTGCACCAGCAGCACATCAGCGTCGCCGCGCTTTCCGGTTTCCAGGGCTTGGCCCGTGCCCTGCGAGAGGATCTCTACTTTGATACCTGTTTTTTCGGTAAACACGGGGATCAGATAATCCAGCAGCCCCGAATCGTAAGTACTGGTAGTGGTGGAAAGAAGAATGGTTACGCCTTCTTTTACTTCACCCTCGTCCGGAGCGGCATCATCATCCGGCGCGGCGCCGTCCCCGCAGCCGGCGGCCACAAGCAGCAGCGCCAGCAGCAGCAGCAAAAAGCTCCACATTTTTCCCCTCAAGCTCTTTCCGCGCATCACAGTAAACCACCTTCCTTGTTTCTTTTTCTCACCCTTGACTCAGGGAAGAGCCTGATATGTTTTGGCATGCATAACGGGCAAAAATTTGCTCCGGGTTGCCACCGGGATAAAACAATACAAAAAATCCGGCCCATGGTGGCCGGCAAATTCCATTCAGCTTCTCCTTTCCACCATGGGAGGCCAACCGGTTTCCCGGTTAACCCTGCAGACCGGCTGCTCATGCCCGCAGGTTTAGACCAGCCGGTTCGGAGAGTTAATTTTACCGCTATGCATTGCCGTTCTATACGGTTACTTACATTCGACAGGAAAGCAGACAATCCTTCTTTTTTCAAAAAAATAAGTACAGCCCGGCTGCGCCGGCAGCGGCGCTAGGAACTCAGTTTGAATAAAGGTTTTTGATAGCTCTCACGGCCAAAGCCTTCGATGATGGCCCTGCCTTTTTCTTCCTGGAGCCAGCGCATAAACCGGGAGACTTCATTCAGTTGAACAGAGGGAACTTTTTTGGGGTTGACAGCGGTCAAGACAAAAGTGTTGGCCAGCTCTTCCGGCGCCGGTTCATCGCCGCCTATAAAAATCTTCATTTCAGCTTCACTGCGCGACAGGTAGAAAGAAGCCCGATCAACCAGTATATAAGCGCCCCTTTCCCGGGCAAACCTGAGCGCGCCCAGGTTTCCGGCCACTCCCGGATAAAAGAGGTACCAATGGCCTCCGGGCACGATGCCGCACTGCTCCCAGATTGCCGTCTCCCGCAGGTGCGTGCCGGAATGGTCCCCCCGGGTAATAAAAGGTGAGCGGGAGTCCGCGATTAACCGGAATGCTTCTGCCACGGAGAGCGAAGACCCGGCCCGGCCCAATCCCGCCGGATCCCCCGCCGGCCCCGCCAGGATGAAATCGCTGGACATGATCGGCGCCTGGCAGGCGCCCCATCCTTCGGCCATGAATTGCTCTTCCAGCTCCGGAGCGTGAGTAAAAGTCATATCTACCCGGCCGCTTTTCGCGATCTCCAAGGCCCTGCCGCTGCCGGCAGCCAGGTGCCGGATCAGGATGCCCCTTTCAAGGTAATAGGCGCTCTCCAGCTCATCCAGGATGCCTGTCTCCACCGGCTCCAATGTGCTGGCCAATAGAAGAAAGTTGTCCGTTCTTTTAACCTCTTTTTTCTTTGCCGCCGGCGTTTCGTCCGGGAATGTTTGCTGCATGAACTGCTCCAGCCGGTGATCGATGGCCTGCTTAAAAGCCTTGTACTCCTGCAGCAGCCTTTTGCCTCTATCTGTAAGGAAGGCACCGCCCCCGGCGCAGCCGCCCACATACTTGTCCACCAGGGTTGCCTTCATTGCTTTTTCAGACTCCTGGATCAGGCCCCAGGCATAGCGATATGAGACTCCCGCCTCGGCGGCGGCCCTGCTGATGGATCCGTAAAGCATAATATTTTCCAGGAGGGTGAACAGGTCGTCTGCAGATAAACGCTTCGGGCCAATTATTTCCAGCACAGTTTTAAACACTACTTCGACCACCTTAACCCGCTGTTTGTTTTTATTATAACATGCATGAAGGGGAGTAGACCTGCTGCGGCCGGCTGCGCTATGCCAACGGACTGATTTCTCTATTCGCGGTGCCCAGTGCGGCAGCAGCAGTTCCCTCTCCCCTGGCGGGAGAGGGTTAGGGAGAGGGGGAAAGGAAGCCTGCTGACCTGGCATTGGCCGGGGAAAAGCTACGCCCCCCCACCCTAGCCCTCCCCCACAAGGGGGGAGGGGAGCAGCCAACGGACTGATTTCTGTTAAAGAAGTGTGCGCTCTTTAAGAAGTTTCTCCTCCTGCTGCCAGAAGCCGCAGGAACTGATCCGAAGGGCTAATTCTCCAGATTTGATTTTCCAGAACCAGGGGCCACTCTTCGTTCTGCAATATAATCTCTTCACCGCCGCTTGCCACGGTCAGGTCCAGCTGAAGGATAACCCGCTCCCCGTCCTGGCGGCTGCCGGTAATACGCCATTCTTTAAGGCTGCCCGGAGCGTTGTTCAACCAGGCCCTGTACTCGTTTCCGTCAGAGGGACCGTTGCGCTGTAAAGCAAAGGCTTCCCGCCACACCTTGTCCTGTATCGATTTAAGGTAAACCTCACCGGCGGCGCGGGCGGTGCGGCCGAGGGCATCCTGCCCTTTTTCCTCGCGGCTCTGCCGCATCTGCTCGGCTCGCCGGTCTGCTTCAGCGGCAGTAAAAAATGCGGCGCGGGGGTAATTTTCATTATTGGCGTCCCAGAGAATATACTCATCCAGCCCCAAGGCCAGGGCGGCGTCGATTTGCGCCCTGATTTCATGGGGGCCGTAGTTGATATAGCTGCCCGGCCCGTAGGTGCCGCCCAGCCAGCTGGCGGTAAAAGCCTGCAGCCAGGGGCGGATGATGGCCGGGTTTTTGACTGCGGCGTTGCGCTTGACCGCATCGCTGAGAGCCCCGGTCACTGTGACCGCCGGTTCCACATCGGGGAAGCGCAGGCCAAACCAGTACGGCACCACCACACCACCCTGCCGCACCGGGTAATAGTGGCTCGGATAAACCATGGGGCAGATATAATCGCCGTACGCGGCAAAGTCTTCCCAGATCTGGCCGATGTCGTCGCTGTCGCCCCAGGAGCTGGCAATTACCCCGAAGACATCATATGATATATGAACATTGTACGGCTCCAGTTCTTCCCGGGCCTTTTGCATGAAGCCCCTGATCGCTTCCGCCTTGGGGCGGCCATCGCGGCCGGGGTAATACGCCACCTGCTCCATGTAGGCAGCTTTGTCGGGAAAACGGATATAATCAAACTGGATCTCTTTAAAACCCAGCAGCGCCGCCTCCTTGGCAATGGCGATGTTATAATCCCACAGTTCCTCGTTAAAGGGGTTGCCGTAAGCAAAACCGGCATCGCGATAAAGGCCGCCACCTTTAAGCGGGATGCACCATTCGGGTTTTTTTTCGGGGAGAATGGTGTTGTCACGGAACACAACGATACGGCCGATGGTATAGATGCCCCGCTCGTGCAACTCTTCCAGGGTGGCCCGGATATCGGGCAGCGGCACCGGGTCGTAGTAGGCGCCCAGCTCATTTACCGCTTCAATTTCACTGTGGTAAGCCATCTTGCCCCGGTCATCTTTGATGTCAATGACCACGGCATTGAGTTCAGTCTCCTCCAATAGCTTCAGCGTGCGCTCATAGCGCTCTTTATAGGCGATAGAATGGCCGGTAAAGTAGATGCCTCTTACTTTAACCGGCGGGTTTTCCGGTTGATCCAGGGGAGGCAGGGGGACATAATACTTGCCCAGCTTTTCTTTGAGCTCTTCGTTGCGGCGTTCCCACTCTTCCTGGCGGCGGGCCTCTTCTTCAGGATCTTCAGGGGGCTCATCAGTACCGGTATCCGGTAAAACAGGATCCGGTTCATCTTGCGAGCATCCCGCAGGCAGGAACAGAACGCCAATTAAGAGGATTAACATTAAAAAAACGAGGGCAGTTTTCACCTGTTTCAGCGTATTTACCTCCCTTAGACGGCGGTTGCCGGAAAAAATCCTGCCGGCAACCGCTTACTTTCGCCACAGATTTACCTAAAGGAGTAAATTCGCTGTAACAGGCTATTCTCCTTTTAGCAAATTATAAATAAACCGGGACAGGTTGCTATATTTTTATTTAAAAAGGCCTGCCTGTGCTCATATACACCTTTCATCGCAAACAAGCATACACTGGAATATACCAGGAGTATATCACGGTGAAAGGAGAAATACAGTGAGCAAGAGAACTGCAGGCAAGTGGAACCGCAATCGTCACAACCATGAATTCCTTGGCAGCACCAGGCTGGCAGGAACAACGCTGCATAATCACCGCTTTGCGGGAGTAAGCGGCCCGGCGATTATTACCGGCAGGACCCATGTTCATGCCATTAAGGCCAACACGGACTTTACGGTGCAGCACTTCCACAAAATCAAAGACATCAGCGGCCCGGCCATACCGGTAGGGCTGGGGCGCCATGTGCATTTTGTGCGCGGCAAAACGAGCTTTGACCTGGGACACAGACATGCTTATTTATTTGCCACGTTAATCGAAAACCCGCTGCTGCTGAATTCCCGCTAATTTTAAGGGGCCGCCATGAGGGGGGCTGTCCCCAAAGGGCTGCCCCTTTCCCACATATTGTTGGACACAGATATTTGCAAAGGAAAATAGCAATAACTTCGCCTGCCCCCTCCTAGGCCTGGGCGCGCCGGTTCAGCGATGCAATGAGCGGCACCAGAGCCAGGGTAATGGCCAGGGCAACGGCCAGTTCAAACCAGGCTCTGCCCAGCGGCTCCCCCATGACCGACACCTGCCAGATGGGCTCAATAATCCAGTAAAGCGGAAAGATCCTGGCGATCCACTGCGGCCAGTGCGGAAAGATATAGAAAACTACCGGCGCAAAGAGGAAGATGCCGGTTCCCTTGACCAGCGAGAAAAACATGGTCGAATTCTTTGAAACCACGCCCACGAGCAGGCCGAGCATGCAGTTTAGCAGGGCGGCCACCGCGATCACGGCGAGAACCTCGAGCGGCCGCGGGCCGAAAGCGCGGTTTAAAAGGAGCGTCACCGCGGCCATGATCACCGACAGGATAAATCCCAGGATCCATTTCGCCGCGAAGACCTCGTTGCTCCTGGCGGGGCTCACCAGCAGCGCGGTGAACGTGCCCTTCTCCTTCTCTTCCACCAGGCTGGCCGCGGGAACCCAGACTCCTGCCATCACCAGGGCATAGAATACCAGCATGGGCACCAGGCGGATGGCGATGGGCAGCCCCGCTTCGCCCAGCTGAACGGTCTCGACCTCGACCGGGGCGTCGCCGCCCTCGATGCCGCGCAGCAGGTCTATGGCGGTTACACTGAGGATAATGCGGTGCGAAGCCAGGCTTTCTCCGCCGATGTAAAACTCCAGCTTCGGCCTCTTCCCTGCCCGGACCGCTTCGTCGAAGCCGGCCGGGAGCACCAGCCCGGCGTCAAGGTCATTCTCTTCCACCTGCTTTTTCAGAATCTCCACGTCGTCGAGCAGGGTCAGCTCGATGCCCTCCATCTGCCGGGCGGAAGATGTGATCCCGGACTGAGCCTGGTCCACGATCCCCAGGCGAGGCTTGGGCTCAAAAAGAGAGCCGAAGGCTACCTGGAAGATGAATGTGAGCGCCACCGGCATAATCACGGCAAGCAGGAAGAAGGGATGGCGCGGCCCCAGTTTCAAATCCTTTCGCAGAATGCTCCAGGTTCGTTTCAGGCTCACAGCGACTCCACCTTCCTTTTCAGAACAAGCAAGCTCATCGTGTAGAGAACCGCTCCCCACAGCAGCGCATAGCCCAGGGAGCCTAAAGATTCACTCCAGCCGCTTCCATATATGGTCACGTTGGCCAGAAGGTCGGCGATGGGATAGCTGGGGATCACCCGGACCCACGCGGCCGCGGTGCCGGGAAAAAGCACGGCGAATGCGGGAATCATCAGCGGCACGCTGAAGAGAAGCGCATAGATAAGCTGATCCAGAAAATCCTTGCCGGCGGCGCCGATAAGCATGGCCACGCCGGTAAAGAGGAGCGCCCCGAACAGCATGATTGCTAAGAGCAGCGTCCAGTTGGCCGGGGTGAACGCACCCACCAGCGCCAGGATGATCAGCCCCTGGAGCAAGGCCAGGCCGGTGCCGAAAAGAGTTTTGGCGGCAAGGAAGTGCCACATCTTCATTGGGGTGACCAGCAGGGCGGTCGCGGTGCGCTGCAGCAGCTCGGTGGAGATAAGCGACGCCATGGCAAAAGTCTCCAATATCAGGGCAAAAAAGGCCAGCAGCGGCCGCATCTTGTCGCGCATGGAAGCCTGCGCGCCGTTGCGGTCGGCTCCGAGAATGATCGTCTCCTCTGCGGGCAGCTCCACGGGAAGCTCCCGGCCGGCGATCTGGTAAGCAACCTCCCGGACAAAACTCTGCATGGCCTGCCTGATCTCTTCGGGCACACCGCCATCTGCATAAATCGTCACCGTGGTTTTTTCTCCGCCGGCCACAGCGGCGATGAAAGAATCGGGAAAGGCGATGCCGATATGGATCCGTACTCGCTGCGCATCTTTGGGTTTCTTCTCCCCGGCAACCGTGTCTCTCAAGATCAGGCCGCCGTCCTTATTGGCGCGGTAAATTTCAAGCGTCCCCTCGACGGCGCGC
The DNA here is from genome assembly GCA_029782095.1 of Bacillota bacterium. Lineage (GTDB taxonomy): Bacteria > Bacillota > Dethiobacteria > DTU022 > DTU022 > JAKPEE01. The sequence goes on from JAKOVL010000078.1 coordinate 21,349, forward strand.
CTGAGCTGTGCCGCGCTTTCCAGCTCCACCAGTTGCAGCCCCTCTGCTTCGGCAAATTCCGCCCGCTCCAGTTCCTGCAGCATCTCCAGGGAGGCCCCCAGCTCGCGCAGCGCCTCCTTCCCTCCGTTAATGATGGTTTGCAGCGGAGGGGATACGGCCAGGGTGATGGTATCGTCAACCGTGCCGGGAATGAGCCAGAAGAGGGCCCCGAAGCAGGCCAGGGTTAATACGGTCAGGACCACATAGACCTTGTTGCGCCCGTAAAGCCGGAGATCTTTGAGCATAATGGCACCGATAATTTTTCCGCAACTGCCGGGTGACGTGCGCTTCATCCTTCCAACCCTCTGCCGGTCAACTGGATGAAGATGGACTCAAGCGTGGCCTCTTCCGTGTGAATGGTCAACAGCTCTGGAGAAGCGGCCAGTTCGGCCAGCCGCTCCGAGGCTCCTTCGCCGTCCAGCGGTATAAGCTCTTCGCGAACACCGCCATCATCGCGGCGCAGCCGTACCCGCACCGCGCGCCGCCCGTACTTGAGCTTGAGATTCTCGGCCGAGTCGAGGGCGACAATCTCTCCCTCGTTGATGAAGGCAACCCGGTCGGAAAGCTGGTCCGCCTCCATCATGTTGTGCGTGGTCAGCAGGATCGCCGCGCCGCGGTCTGCTTCCTCCCGGATGGTCCTGCGGATCGCCGCCGCCGTAACCGGGTCCAGCCCGTCGGTGGGCTCGTCAAGAAAGAGAACCGCCGGCCTGTTGATGAAGGCGCGGGCGATCATCAAGCGCTGGCGCATCCCCTTGGAGAAGTTCCTGACGCGCTCCCCGGCGCGATCGGCCAGCCCCACCCGCCGCAGCAGCTCCAGCGAAGCGGGCTTCCTGATGCCGAAGAGGGAAGCATAAAAGTTCAGATTTTCCAGTGCGCTCATCTCCAGGTAAAGGTTCTTCTCTTCAAAGCAGACCCCGATTTGAGCCTGCAGCGCGGGGTCATCCCGGCCGATGTCCCGGCCCAGGATCTGCCCGCTGCCGCTCCCCGGCGCAAGCAGCCCGGTGAGCATCTTAATCGTGGTCGACTTGCCCGCCCCGTTTGGCCCGAGAAAGCCGAGGATCTCCCCGGGGGAAACCTCGAAGCTGATGTTTTTTACAGCCTGCAGCTCGCCGTACCAGTAGCTCAAATCTTTCACGCTGATTGCCGGTTCCGCCATATTTTCACCTTCCTTTAAATAAATGAATGTTCCGGCCGGCCCGGCCGCTTTCGCCTAAAACAACCGGTAGGGCATTTCCCAGCCGCAGCTAGCGGCCCGGTTCCGGCCCATCCCGGGGGAAATCGTCCTTGAAGCGCCGCACAATGTTTTCCAGGCCGGCGATATATTCCTGCAGCGCCTCCATCCCCCCGGGGGTGAGGGAGACAGAAGTAAGGGGCCTGCGATTTTTAAACTTTTTGGTGACGCTGATGTAGCCGGCTTCTTCAAGGCGGCGCAACTGCACCGAGAGATTGCCTGAACTCAAGCCCAGCTTCTCCTGCAGCTCGCTAAAAGAGCAGGTTCTCTTTGTTCCTGCCGCCAGGTAGGTCATGATCTGCAGGCGGACAGGTTCATGGATGATCTTGTCAGGCTTGAATTCGCGATGCATTCCGGCCACACCCGCTACCTTCTCTCGCCGTTCAGGCCGGTATAAAGGTAGAGCGCTGCCAGGATAAAGCCGGCGGAAAAAGTGAGGATCAGCATGGCCAGGATGGAGAGCTGCTCTGCCGCAAAGAGGGTCAGCAGTCCCGCTGCCACCAGCCAGAAGCCCAGCAGGTAGACTCCCTTCATGTAAAACACCAGGCTCAACGAAACAGTGAACAGCCCGAAGAGGAGAGCAAGGACCGGCACCAGGTAGAGAGTCATCCCCTTCTGGTATAGAAAAACAACGGCCAGCGCGATGGTCGCCAGGTGAGGCAGGCTCACCGACATAAACTGGGGTGTATAGATCTCTTTTATCAGCTTATAGAGGGTCATATTGCTCCTCACCAGGCGTGCGCCCCGCAAAAAGTTGTTAATTTTTAGATAGGCAGTAAGGAGGATGGACAGGGCCAGCAAGATCCAGAGCAGCGCCTTATAGGGTGCAGGAACAGCGGCAAAGGCGCCGTAGTGTTCAA
>JAKOVL010000179.1 GCA_029782095.1 Bacillota bacterium
TGTTGTTTAACCTGCTGCGGGACTGGAAGGATGGCCGGTATAAAAAAATTCCATCAAAATCACTGGTTTTAATTATCGCTGCCCTGCTTTATTTCCTCAACCCGCTGGATTTTATGCCCGATCTGATCCCCCTGGGCGGACTGATTGACGATGCCGGGATCCTGGCCTTTGTGATCAAACAGATCCATAACGACTTGCAGGTCTACAAAGCTTGGCTGCAATTAAATCAGAACAACTTAAGGCTTAATCATTAGAACACAGCATTGGAGGAAACACAATTGAAAACACCATGGTGGGGATATATTTTGGCAGTGGTGCTAAGCGTTGTGCCAGCCTTTTTTATCGTGTTCAATGCCATTTTTTCCGATATTGTCACCGCCGGCGATCGATTCTTAAGCTTCTTCCTGGTTGTTCTGGCTTACGAAGGATACGGTTTCATTTTGGGCTATACCTGGCCCGCCACCGGATGGCGTTGGGGTTTATGGATCAGCATTACTGCGGCGGCGCTGGTAATCCTATATTCTATTGGTGAAGGCCAATATCTGCTTCACCTGGCGTATATTTTACTGACAGTGGGCGCTGCCTGCCACGGATCTGGCTGGGGACAGAAGTGCAAATGGAAAAAGCTGAAGAAAAATTCGACCGCTTAATCCAGAACGCGGCGCCCGGTAAGGTCGGCGCCTTTTTCTTTTCCGGGGGATGCCATGACCGTGGCCGTCTGCACTGTAACGAGAGGATTGATGAGGACATTCAGCTATTCTACCAGGCCCTCAGCAATGACGGCGGGATTATCGGCGAGCGCCTGCGGGCCCTGGCCGGAATCTTGAGGAAATGGGCTATTGACCCGGGAGTTACGGATAACTGTCCCGCAGCTGCCCGCAGGCGGCGGCAATATCGGCGGCCAGCTGGGCGGCATGGGCCGGCCGGTCATTGACACCGCCAGGCCAGCGAGCTTTTCACGCAGGGTCTTGGGCAAATCAGTCATCTCCTTTTCAAACTCTTCATAAGTTTGTCATTTTTTACGGGTCCCCATCACATGATAGTACTATGAAAAAAAATGCAGGCAAGGCGTTAAAAAAAAGGTCCGCCTTAACGGTGGCCGCAGTTTACATGGGTACTGTTGTGGGCGCCGGCTTTGCCTCGGGGCAGGAGATACTCCAGTTCTTCGGGTATTTTGGCCTGTGGGGTGTGGCCGGCCTCGCCCTG
>JAKOVL010000054.1 GCA_029782095.1 Bacillota bacterium
TGGGCCAAATCATGACTTTCATGGAGATGGGCTTTACCTGGGATGTGTTCCTCAAAGTGCTTTTGTTGCACTTCATCGGGCCGGCGGCGCTGAGCCTCTTCTTCGCCTGGGTGCTGCGGCGCTGGAACTGGATTCGCCCCGGCGACATGAAGCTGGACAATTAAAAAACCCGCGTCTGCGGGTTTTTATTTTTTGGCGGCGATGTCGGTGAGCAGCCGGAGCAGTTCCGAGAGCAGGTAAGAGAAAAGCAGCGCAGCCACGGCGTAGATTTGGCCGGCCAAGACTGCCAGCAGCCCGGAGAAAAAGGAAATCTCAATAGCTTCAATGAAGTCCGGGAAAGCGACGGTGGGCAGGAAGTCACCGGCAAACCAGATGGAAATGCCGGCAAACAGCCCCCAGGCGCTGGCAAAAAGTGCCGACAGTTCGCCTGCGGCCATGAGGACCAGAGCGGAAAGGGAGATGACGGGGTAAACGTCCCCGGAATGGGCAGGAAAGCATTTTGCCCGGTAGAGCAGGACCTTTACCGCCAGGAAGAAATAAGCTACAGCTACGGCCAGGGCAATGAGCATGCCCAAGGCCTGAACAGCATCGTGACCCAGCGAGTTGACGACGGCGCCCAGAAGAGTGAGGGCGAAGATGAGGCCGAGAAATACCGCCACTCCGGCCAGCACCCGGAAGAGCACTATCAAAACACGGCTCAGCACGGGACCCCTGGACAATGAGTCGACAACCTGCTCAATGCGAATTTTCATGCAATCCACCTCCGTAACCAGCTTACCATATAATGCGCAGAAGGGTGAAGAAAAGTGGACGTAAGGGCGGAGAAAGTGGATTTTCTTGACAGATTTTGGCCGGGGTCATAAGATAGTAAATCCAGTGGGCAATACGCCTGTGGGGGTTCAAATCCCCTCCCTCGCACCAATGAAATCAAGGGTTCCAGGGTTTTTGTAAATCCTGGAGTTAAACATAAAACGGTCTAAATAATGCAGTTTTACTGCAGTTGGGTACAAAAAATAGCAGGGATGGCGCCCCTGCTATTGTAACTAAGTAACTAAAGGTTCTTATCTACTGCCTTGCGTTTTCGCATGGCTTTTTTCTTTACTTAACAAGCCGTTCAATGTAGCCGCTGCCGCTTCCTGCAGGCCGGGGGTTAAGTGGCTGTAGAGGTCAAGGGTCATGGTTATGCTACTATGTCCTAACCGTTCCTGTACCACCTTCGGGTGAACGCCACGGGCCAGCAGTAAGCTCGCATGTGTGTGCCGCAGGTCGTGAAGCCTTACCCTTGGCAGTCCCGCAGCCTCTAAATGCCGCTGGAAGCGCTTCGTGAATTCCCTTGGGTCTAGGGGGGTCCCGTCCTCCTTGCAGAACACAAGGCCGTGGTCCTGGTACGCTTCACCCATAAGCAACCTTTCCTGCAATTGCCTCTTCCTGTGAGCTTTCAGCTCCCGGATTGCGTCATCGGTCAGAACAATGCTTCTCCTGCCGCTTCTGCTCTTGGTGGCTTCCTCCAGGGTTATACCTTCTTTT
>JAKOVL010000197.1 GCA_029782095.1 Bacillota bacterium
GGTTGTCGCCTTGCCGGATCTCCAGGCCTGGATCTTGCGGCTTTTCCTGAGAATAGCCGGCACGGCTCACCAGCTTGCGGGCCGCTCGGCCGGATTTGACATAGGCTTCATCCAGGGCATGATCAAGGGCTCCGGTGCGGTCCACCAGATGGCGGGCAGCACGGCCGGTTCTGGCATAGGCCTCGTCTAGGGCTTGATCCAGATCGCCGGTACGATCCACCAGCCGGCGAGCCGCACGACCGGTTTTAGCATAGGCTTCGTCCAGGGCTTGATCCAGATCGCTGGCGCGGTACACCAGCCTGCGGGCCACACGACCTGTTCTGGCGTAAGCCTGATCCAGGGCCTGATCCAGATCGCCGGTACGGTCCACCAGCCGGCGAGCCGCACGGCCGGTTCTGGAGTAGGCCTGGTCCAGGGCACGATCCATGCGGCTGGAGTGTTCGGCCAGGCCGCGGGCCGCCTCGCCTGAACGCTGGTAGAGATAATCAAGAAAGGCGTCGAAATCCCCGATATGGCGGCACATCTGCCGGGCGGCGCTGCTGGAGCGATCATAAAGAGTATTCACACCCAGCTCCAGCATGGAGCCGCCGCGACAGGCAGCGGCCATCAAAAGTTGTGCCAGCGGGCGGTAGACCAGGGCATGGATGCTCAACCAGCGGGGCGGCTGCCAGTTGAACCAGCCCCGCAAGGCCCCGGGGATATAAATAACTGCAGCCAGCACCACCACGATCACCATGGGCTTGAGCATTTCCCATGCGAAAAAGTTGAAATGAGCCAGATGGTCCATGGCGTAGCCTTCGTAGCCCAACCGAACAGCTGCAGGGTAAATGAGCTGCTCCAGAATTTGATTGGGGAAAAGGCCGATGGCAGTGATAATCAGGGCAAATGCACCCAGCACCAGGTTGACCGAAACAGGTAGGCGGTACTCCCGGTCCAGTTTTGCGGGGACGGGCCCCAAAAAGAGGCCCCGGTAAAGTTTGGTAAAATAGCAGATGGTTAAGGCGCTGGTTAAGGTAAAAATCTTTTCCGCCAGGTCGATGCCAAAATAATGGTAATGTTTATAAGCGATGAGCAGGGAATCGTGCAGCAGGGTCTTGCTGGGAAAACCATTGAATCCCGGGATGCCGGCAATACCAAAGGCGGCCACTAAAAAAGATAGCGCCACCAGCGGCATCTTGCGCGCCATACCGCCCAGGCGCGGCAGCTCCAGTTCGCGGGTGTACATAAAGATCGTCCCCACCATCATGAAAAGGCCGGCTTTGAAAAAGGCATGATTGATGATATGGTAGACGGCCCCGGAAAAGCCCATGCCTCCTTCCAGGCCTTCGAAGGCGGCGGCGCCCAGACCCATGGCGATATAGCCGATCTGGCTGACGCTGCTGTAGGCAAGGATGCGCTTGGCGTTGCTCTGCAGCAGGGCCATCAGGGCACCGAGGAACATGGTCGCTATACCGATCCATAGAAGTCCCCATCCCAGATTGGCCAGGTAAGCCCAATCCGCCGCGGAGGCGTGTTCAGCCGGGGCATAGAGTACCAGGAGGACCCGGAAAATACCATATGCGCCGGCTTTGATCATGATCCCGGAGAGCAGGGCGCTGGCCGGCGAAGGGGCCACGGGATGAGCCTGGGGCAGCCAGATATGCAGCGGCACCAGGCCGGCCTTAATGCCGAAGCCAATCATAAAGAGGATGAAAATCAAGGTGCGGTGGGCGGTAATCTGCTCCAGCAGGGGCCTGATCTCCACCGTGCCGGCAGTGGCAAAGAGTAGCATGACCGCGAAAAGCAGGGCCAGCCCCCCGGCAACGCCCAGGTAGAGATAAAGGGCTCCGGCCTGCATGGCCTGGCGATCCTGCTCGTGAATGACCAGGACAAAAGAGCTGAAAGTCATCAGCTCAAAGAATAGGAACAGGGTAAAAAAATCCCTGGCGCAGACCACGCCCAGGGTCGCCCCCAGGGTGAAGATAAGGAAGCTGTAGTAGCGGCGCCGGTTGTGCTCCAGGTCCATGTAAGCCCAGGAAAAAAGGGTGGCCAGGAACCAGACCAGGGCAATAATGCAGGCAAAAATCCAGCCTGCCAGATCCAGACGGAAAAAAAGCCCCAGCTGCATGAAGTTCACCAGGCTGTATTCCACCGTTCCGGCTAAAACCGCCGGGAGCAGCCACAGTGTCCCCGCCAGGGCAAAAAACGCCGCCGCCAGGGAAAGCGCCTTGCGCGTCGCTTCCCGTTTTTCGCCGGGAAGGTAGAGCAGTATTCCGGCCAGCATGGGGATGATCACAATGAGCAGCAGCAAAACGGAGCGCACAGCCATCTCCGCTGCCGGGGCGGCGTCCGGGGCGGCAAAAAACATCTAGAACGGTCCCCCTCGCATCAGGAATACTGCTGTCAGGCGGGACAGCTCAAAGGGAATATTGGTCGGCAGCAGGCCGAAGAGCAGCGTGGCCACGGCCAAAATGGCAATGGGGCCCACCATGCGCGGCGTCGCTTCCTGGATATTAAAACCGTGCTGGTGTTCGTTTTCAATGCCTCCGAAAAACGCCGGCACAATTATAGGCAGATAGTAAAGGGCATTGAGCAGGCTGCTCACCAAAAGGACCAGTACATAGAGCGGCATGCCTGCTTCCAGGGCTCCCAGCCCCAAGGTCCATTTGCTTAAAAATCCGTTTAACGGCGGGATACCGATCATGGCCAGGGCCGCTATGGAGAAGCAGCCCAGGGTAAAGGGCATCTCCCGCCCGATGCCGGCCATTTCTGAAACCAGGCGTTTGCCTGTTTTCCAGATGATCGCCCCAGCGGCGAGAAAGAGGGCGCTCTTCATGAAGGCGTGGCTGAAAATGTGGAAAATGTCGCCGATAAGCGCTTTTTCCGTAAGGATACTCATGCCCAAAAGAATATAACCCATCTGGCCGATGCTGGAATAGGCCAGGCGCCGCTTGATGTCGTCCTGAGTCAAGGCCACCGCCGAACCGAGCAGAATGGTGATCACGGCCAATACGCCCATGATTTTATCCCAGCCGCCGCTTTGTATTACCGCCGGCGAAAAAACATGAAAGATCACGCGCAGCAGGCCGTAAGCGCCAGTCTTAAGCATGATCCCCGAGAGAAGAGCGCTGGCCGGGGAAGGCGCCACCGGGTGGGCGTCGGGCAGCCACACGTGCAGGGGGAAAATCCCCGCTTTCATGCCAAAACCGATCAGGTAGGAAATAAAGGCGATGAAAGCAAGAGTAGATGTTTCAGTGATCAGGGGGCCGCCGTTTAAGCTGACCGTGCCGGCCAGTTCAAAGGTAATGATAATGCCGAAAAAGAGGGCCAGCCCGCCGATGATGGTCATGATCAGGTACTTATAACCCGCTTTCAACGCCTGGGACGTTTCTTCGTGAATGACCAGGATATATGCGATCAGTGACATCAGCTCGAAAAAGATAAACAGGGTGAAAAAGTCGCCGGCCATAAAGATGCCCTGGCAGCTGCCCAAAGTAAAGATAAGCACAGGATAGTAACGGCTGCCGGCATGCTCCCGGGCCATGTAATCAATGGAGTAAATGGTGCACAGCAGCCAGACAAAAGCAGAGAGAGCGGCCAGGCTGAAACTTAAAAAGTCCACCCGGAAAGAGATTTGCAGCTGCGGCAATATTTCAAACAGTGTAAACTGAATTATTTCTCCGGCCATGATCCGCGGATAAAGCGTAACAACCGCCAGAAAAGTGGCGGAGGCGGTGGCCAGGGCCAGGGCATTGCGCAGCAGACCTGAGCGGCGGCCGGCAAAGAGAACAACCGGGGTCATCAGGAGCGGAAATAAAAAAGCGAAAACCGGCACTGCCATGTACATTGACTGTTGCAAAGAGGACACCTCCTACCAACATTATAACCCGAATCGGAAAACTGTGAAGCCTTTTTCAAGTTTTTTATGACTTAACCCGCTAAGGACCAAGGAACTGCACCGCTTGTTCAAGAAACTCGACCACCGGCCGGGAAGCGATTCCGAAGAATATTACCGCCGCTATGCCCACGGCAAGGGAGAACAGCATCAACCGGGGAACAGGCTTAAAAGCTTGTTGCCCATCCTGCAGGGGATGGACAAAGGCATTCACACTGATCGGCAGGTAGTAAAAAGCATTAAGGAGGCTGCTGGCCAGAATAACCAGCACAAAGAAAGGCCGGCCCGTCTCCAGGGCTCCCAGGGCCAATAACCATTTGCCAATCAGGCCACCGGTTCCGGGAAGGCCAATCATGGAAGCCCCGCCCACTGTAAAAGCGATTAAGGTCAGGGGCAGGTGGCGCCCCAGGCCGTGAAACTTTTTGAGGCTGCGCACCCCGGCGGCATGAATAATCACCCCGGCAGCCATAAAAAGCATCGCTTTCATGATGCTGTGATTAAGCAGATGGTACAGCGCCCCTACCAGGGCGGTGCGGTTGGATAGACCGATCCCTAAAAAGATGTAGCCAATCTGGGCAATGCTGGAGTAGGCCAGCATTTTTTTGACATCCTCCTGAACCATGGCGAAAATAGAAGCGAGAATGATTCCCACAGTGGCCAGCCAGAGGACAATTTCGGTCACCGGGATGCTTTCCAGCAGGGATGCGGGAATAACGGTATAGAACAGCAGCAGCATGGCGAAAGCATATATTTTGATGACCAGCCCGGAAAGGATCGCACTGGAGGGGCTCGGTGCAGAGGCATGGGCATCGGGAAGCCAGACGTGCAGGGGGAAAAGGGCCGCCTTAGTGCCGAAAGCCACTACCATCAGGGCCATGGCCACCAGGACGTTGTTGGGATAGAGAGCCACCGCTTCTGGCAGCGCCTGCTGCACCATGGCGAAGTTCAGGTGGCCTGTAACCATGTAAATTAAGGCAACAGCCAAAAGATAGCACCCGGTGCCCATGGCGCTTAAGATCAAGTATTTGAAGCTGGCCTCCAGGCAGTCCCGCGTCTCTTTTATGGATATCAGGGCGCAGGAGGCAATGGCGCATATTTCCATAAATACAAACAGGTTAAAGAGATCGCCCGTTAGCGCCATCCCGGCCATGGAAGCCATGAGCAGGGCATAAAGGGCGTAATACCAGCCCAGAACCTCCTTTTTCAGCTCGTATTTAAGGTTCCGCAAAGCGAAAAGAAAAATCCACAGGCCTGTGCCTAAAAGCACCAGCAGCATATAGACCCTCAGGAAGTCTGCGCGCAGCTCGATGCCAAACGGCGGGGCCCAGCCGCCCAGGTAATAAGAGAAAGATCCGCTGCGGTAAAGGCGAACCAGAAGAGCCACGGCTGCGGCGAGGGCGCCAAGCAGCGCCGCCAGAAGGGCCGGTGCGCTCGCTTTCCTGCACCAGCGAAACAGGAGGGGCGAGATAAAGGCGCTGCACAGCAGCACAACAATAATCAGTACCGGTAAATGCATGGTCCAGGTCACTGTTCACTGCCCCTTATCACGGCAATTTCATCGGTATCCACGGTCCCGTAATACTGATAAATTTTGACAATTAAACTCAGGGCATAGGCGGTTACGCTTACTCCGACGACAATACCGGTCAGCATCATCGCCCCGGGGAGGGGATTTATATAGGAAATCTCCAGCCCCTCGCGTATAATGGGAGCCTGACCGCCCGCAACATAGCCTGCGGCGACAAAAAGGAGGAAGACCGAAGTATCCATGATGTTCATGGCGATTACCTTTTTAATCATGTTGCTGTTAGTAAGCATAGTATGCATACCGATAACAAACAGGATTACCGCCACCAGGTAATAGTAGTTATGCGCCAGGTTCCTCAAAATCTCCAACTTGATCTTCCCTTTCAATGAGGTTGTAAAAAAGAGTAACGATGGTGCTGGCCACTTTCGCCCCGACAAAGACAGTTATAATCAGGATTGCCCCGCTGCTGAACAGTTCGCCGGGCACACCCAGCCAGAAACCGCCGGCGCGGTTGGCCAGGTAGCTGCCGCCGCAGAGCAGACCCGCCAGCCCCGTAAAAAGGTAGCCCAGAGCTCCGCCGCTTTCCAGCAAAGAAGCGGTGGAGTGGGAAAGCTGCCTGATCCCGGTAGAAAGATTAAAAGCTATGGCCAAAAGCACCAGGCTGGCGCCGAAAATCGCTCCCCCGGAAAAACCTCCACCTGGAGAAAGGTGGCCGTGCAGGATAATATAAATGCCGTAAACTTGAATAAAAGGGGCCACCAGCCGGGCAATAAATTGGACGATCTGGTCTTCCACGCCTTCACCTCCCCCGTATGCTAGTGCGCCTTCAGGGTCGCGATAACCGCCGCGATGGCCACAAAAAGCACCGTGGCTTCGCCGAGGGTATCAAAGGCGCGGTAATCAAGAATAATGCTGCTGACTATGTTGATGGCGCCGGTATCAGCAACTCCACGGGCCAGATAGTACCGGGCGACCTCATTAAAAGCGGGGTTTCCCGGATCGCCGAAATGGGGCATTTCCGCCACGGTCGCCACAAGGAAATAACCGATTATACCCAGCAGACCCAGCGTCAACAGGCCTCTGATCTGCAAACCGGGTCTAAAGCGGTAGGCCATATAGAGAGCCAGGGCAGCGGCGGCCAGAACCAGCGGGTGTATGGGCATTACCGAATCCCCTTTCGCGTAGAAGCTATTCTTATTTCAAATCCCCCTCTTCCTGAGCCTCTTCCACCAGGGGAGAGGGAAAAGCCCTTCCCTCCAAATTTGGGGCAAATAATTGCAGCTGTCTTGGAATCCATCCATCAGACCGTAATATGCCTTATTCTCACTGCCAACCTCTCGGGTCCCACTTCTCACTCAATCCGCCTGGTTTTACTGATCGCGGCCACCAGGAGCAGGGTGGACACCCCGGCGCCCAGGGCAGCCTCAACCATGGCCACATCCGGGGCACTCAACTGCTGCCAGATTACAGCCATAATCAGGCCAAACGAAGCAAACAAAATTACCGCGCTGAGCAGGTCGCGAATGCGGGCCACAGCCACAGCGCAGACAATCAGGAAAAGCAGCAGCAAGGCGTTTAAGATTTCGGTCATGAAGATCCTCCCGTATCGCTGTCCGGCCGGGACAGGCCGGTAACATACGCAGCCCGGGCAATGATATGGGCTGCCACCGGGTTGGTAATCAGAATAAAAACAATAATTAAGCCAAGCTTAATTGCGGCGGCAAAGCTGCTTTGCAGCGCCAGGGAAAGCAGCACCAGCCCTGCCCCCAGAGTATCGCACTTGGTGGTGGCATGGAGGCGGCAATAAACATCAGGCAGCCTCAGCAGGCCCAGAGTGCCGACAAAGAGAAAGAAGACACCACCAGCCAGGCAAAGGGCTGAAAGGGCCGTAAAAAGTTTATCGATGATCATGATGCCTATTCCAGGGCTCCCTTCTCCAGGTACTTGGCGATGCCCACGGTGGCAATAAAACTCATCAGGGCATAGATCACAGCAATATCAAGATAGTATTCCTGGCCATAAAGACGGGAAATCAGGGTGATCAGCAGCACAGTTTTTGTCCCGATAACATTGATGGCCACAACCCGATCCGGAGCGGTTGGCCCTTTAACGGCCCGGTAAAGGGATAAAAAGATTAACAGCATAATTGCAATGGCGCCACAACCAAAAAGAAAAGAGCCCAGGTTCATAAATTGCCCCCCTCTATTTGCTTTAGCCTGTCAATCAACTCCCAATCAGCCAGGCCGGCTCCCGCCTCAGCGGTTATGGCGTGGACGACAAACCGGTTTTCTTCAGATAAAACAACCAGGGTTCCGGGAGTCAAAGTTATAGAATTGCCCAGAAGAACACGACTGGCCACTGTTTTCAGGTTTACTTCCAGGTTCACCATCTGCGGCGATATGGGCATGCGCGGATTAAGAACAATGGCGGCAACCTGAAGGTTGGCTTTAACGATATCCACTAGCAGGCACATGCAAAAAATCAACAAGCGCGGCAGGGCTTTCCCGCGCAGCGATGGACGTTCCTGCGGTTTGATCAGCAGGTTGCGGTTATAGTAGGCAACCAGAAGGGACGCCGCTCCGCCCATTAAAAGCGACTGCCAGTGAAAGCTGCCGCTGACGGCGAGCCAGAATAGAAAGAAGAGAAAGGCCAGGCCGAAAAAGTTAAGGCTAAATTTACTCTGTTTGATCATGGGTCACCCTGCTTCAAGAATACAGAATACGGGCTGTATTCTGTCCCCTGACTCCTTCCTCCCCCCATCTCCTATCTCCTAAAAAAAAACCGACCCCGTTCATCGCTGACGATCGTGCTGCAAAAGGTTGGTTAACTGCAATAAAGCATATATTCTCTATTTTTCATATAATTCCTGCTTGTGACTGACATTTAAAAAGGTGGCGGGATTTTACTCCCGCCACCAGTAGTCCGGGTTCTAGACGGCAACCTGTTCCCGCGGCCCCGGGGAGACCAGAGGCAGGTCGCGGCGCGGATGAATCGTTCCGGGCCTGCATACGGCCACACACTCGCCGCAATCGTCGCATTTTTCCAGGTCGATTACAGCAAGGTTATCCTGCATGGCAATGGCCTCTTGCGGACAGGCCTTAACGCAGGCCTTGCAGGCTATGCAGCCGACTTCGCAGGCCTGGGCCACGCTCTTGCCCCGGTCATGGCTTGAGCAAAGCACCAGGTGCCCCGCTTCGCCCTTCGGCAATATTTGAATAATGTTTCGCGGGCAGGCTTTGGCACAGAGGCCGCAGCCGCTGCAGATTTCCTGGTCAACCACCGGCAGGCCGCCCGGCCCCATCGTAATTGCTTCAAACGGACAGGCCCTGACGCAATTGCCAAGGCCGAGGCAGCCGTAGGTGCAGGCTTTGAAGCCATTGGCATATTTCATGGCCACGGCGCAATCCTGAATGCCGTCATAGACAAACAGGTCTTTGGCTTTGCTGTGATCACCGATACAGAACACCGTGGCCACCAGGGGCACAGTTTCAACTTCTTCCTGGCCCAGCAGGGCTGCTATTTCCTTAGCAGCTTCACTGCCGCCGGGGATACAGCCGTCAGCCTTAGCCTCTCCCGCCACAACAGCCTCGGCAAAACTGGTGCACCCGGCGCAGCCGCAGGCCCCGCAGTTGGCCCCTGGGAGTATTTCCCGCACCGCTTCCACCCGGGGATCGCTCTCCACGGCAAAGAAGCGGGCCGCCAGCGCCAGCAGTACTCCAAAGATTACTCCGATTCCGCCCAGAGCCGCAACAGCATACAACACTTGCACCGTCTATCACCTCGCCACTTAGTTTGTTCAGTTGCTCCAACTCGGTCAGCTATAGGGTCAGCATACCTTTAAATCCCATAAAAGCCAGGGAAAGAATACCTGCGGTAATCAGGGTCACAGCGGTGCCCTGCAGCGCGTCCGGAACTTTGGCCAGCTCCAGGCGTTCGCGGATCCCAGCCATGATGATCAGGGCCATGGAGAAGCCAACGGCGGCGGCAAAACCAAAAACAACCGCCTCCACCAGGGTAAATTCATATTGTACCGCCAGCAGGGCTACTGCCAAGACGGCGCAGTTGGTGGTGATCAGCGGCAGGAAAATGCCCAGGCCCTGGTAAAGGGTGGGGCTGATCTTCCGTAAAACGGTCTCCACCAGCTGGACCAGGCCGGCGATGACCAGGATAAAAGCCACGATTTGCAGGTAGGTGAGCCCCAGGGGCAGCAACACGTAGGTATATACCAGCCAGGTAACCAGGGTGGCCAGGGTCATGACAAAAACTACGGCCATGCTCATCCCCACCGCTGTTTCCATTTTCCGGGAGACCCCGAGGAAGGGGCAGATCCCGAAAAAGCGCTGCAGCACAAAGTTTTCCACAAATATATAGATAAAGATTAGGGAAATCAGCTTTTCCATAAACTACCCTCCCGAATGGGTTGATTTGAGGCCTAGTCGATCTTCAATCTTTTAAAAATAACGTTGGTCAGGCCCAGCAGCAGCCCCAGGGCAATAAAGGCTCCGGCAGGCTGGGCAAATACGGCCATCGGCTCAAATGTTTCCCCGAAAACATGCACTGCGTACGCTGTGTCAGCCAGAAATGTACCGCTGCCGATTATTTCCCGCAATGCAGCGAGAATGATCAGGCTCACGGTAAATCCCAGACCGATGCCGATACCGTCAAAAAGCGAGCGCAGCACCGGTTTTTTCCCGGCAAAAGCCTCCGCCCGGCCCAGGATAATACAGTTAACCACAATCAGGGGGATAAACACGCCCAGGGCATTGTAAAGGTTGGGCTGAAAGGCTTTCAGCAGCATTTCCACCACGGTAACAAAAGTGGCGATAATCACGATATAGCAGGGGATGCGCACCTGTTCAGGGATATAGCGGCGCAAAGCAGAGATAACCACGTTGGAGCAGATCAGCACCGCTGCCGCCGACAGCCCCATCCCCAGGCCGTTAATAAAATAGACCGTTACCGCCAGGGTGGGGCACATTCCCAGCACCAGGCGGAAAATGGGGTTTTCCCGGATAATGCCCCGGGATATATCCTGCAGGTAAATATTATTCATCCGCTTCACCTCCACCCTGTTCTAATGCCTTGGTTAAGGCATCTTTTACACCGCTGACAATGCCGCCGGCGCTGAAGGTGGCCCCGGTGGCTGTGTCCACATCCAAACTTTGCGTTTCAATGATCTGGTCGGCAATCAGCGGATAGGAGAGGACAAAATAAGTGGGGGTTTCATCCTGCTCCACCACTTCAATGGAGACAATGCGGCCGCCTTCAACGGTGACCTCCACCACCATCGGCTTCAATCCCAGTCCTTCACCGCGATAGGTGCCGTCGGGAACCAGGGCAATATCGATGACCTCTTCTTCGTAATCAAGGAAGGCCTTGGCAATAGACTCGGTCGTACCCCGGATAGCGCCGATAATGGCGCTGGTGCTGACGGTGGCGCCGCTGACGGCGTGCACAGTGTCAAGCTCATCCAGAGTTTTGCCGACAAATTGATCGTGAAATTCCGGCTTGACAATAATATCCCCAAGCCCCGGGGTTTCACTGTGGCTGACAATGCTATAGCCCACAATGGCCGCCGACTGGTCCACGGCCAGGTTATAAACCACCGGTCCGCCGTATCCGGAATATTCGAGGTTTTTGCCAATCACACCGATGAGGTTGCCTGAACCGTCATAAACCAGGTCGAACAGGTTTCCATCCAGCTCCTGTTCTTCAAAATCGGCCACATCAGGGAAAAACACACGCACCGACTCCAGGTAATCCTGCAGCTGGCGCTCTGCAATCAGCGGTTCGGTCCAGCTGTTTACCAAGGCTAAGAGCCCTGCGGAGATAATGCTCACTGCAGCCAGGGTCAAGGCAAGGCGCAAAATATTACGCACTTTTTTTCACCTCCCCGAATTTCCTGGGAATAGTAAAGTTATCGATAATCGGGGTAAGGGCATTCATAATTAAGATAGCAAAGGTAACCCCTTCCGGATAAGAGCCAAAAAGACGAATGAGCATGGTAATAACGCCGCAGCCGATGCCAAAAATGAGCTTGCCCAAGTTTGTTACCGGAGAGGTCACCATATCGGTTGCCATAAACAGGGCGCCTAATAGGACCCCGCCCGCAAGGACGTGAAAGAGTCCAGTTAAAAGGTGGTTGCCGTAGAACCCGCCGCCGAAGGCGGTACCCATGACGAAAACGGTAATAATATAACCGCCCGGAATGCGCCAGTCGATATGGCCTTTATAGAGCAGCCAGGCGGCGCCGACAAGCAAAGCGAGGGCGGAGGTTTCTCCCAGCGCGCCGGCCACGTTGCCGATAAAGAGCTGGCTTAAGGCCGTATTGAGGGCCTGTTCCTGGCCAGCCAGCGGTGTGGCCGTGGTCACTGCAGAAACGTCCACACCGAAAGCAAATGGCTTGGGCACAGGCCAGATCTGCCCGGCCATATGGCCGCCCCAGGAGGCAACCAGGATAGCCCGTCCCACCAGGGCCGGGTTGAAGATGTTGTTGCCAATACCGCCGAAAACTTGCTTGCCAATGATAATTGCACAGAAAGAGCCGATCACCACGAGCCACCACGGCGGCGCCGGCGGCAGGGTCATGGCCAGAAGGAGGCCTGTTACTGCAGCGCTGCCGTCACCAAACAAATCCAGTTTGCGCAGCCAGATGGCCTCGGCAACCATGGCCGAAATCATGGCGATGACCATGGTCAGCAGCGCCCGGTAACCGAAAAGCAGTACCGATACCAGGGCTACCGGGAAGAGGGCGACCAGGACATCGATCATCACACTCTGCACGGATTCTATGGTGCGGATGTGTGGAGAAGAAGAAACAACCAGTTTGCCGTTCATTTTATCACTCCCATCCCTTGGGCACTATTTTTGTTGTTTTCTGCGTCTTTCCAAAATTTCGGCTTTGGCCAAGCGGATCCATTGGGTCAGCGGAATGCGTGAGGGACAAATGAAAGAACAGCAGCCGCATTCAATACAATCGGCGGCATGAAGCCTTTCCGCCCTCTCGATGAGCTTGTGCTCCGCTGCCTGGGCAATAAAAGTCGGCACCAGATTTACCGGGCAGGCGCCGACACACTTGGCGCATTTAATGCATGTACCCGGTTCGGAAAGATCTACATCCTCCTCGGTCAACGCCAGAATGCCGGAAGTCCCCTTAATTACCGGAATATCGGCAGTGGTTTGAGCCAGGCCCATCATGGGGCCGCCGGTAATTAATTTGCGGGTTGTCTCCTTAAGCCCACCGCACGCCTCCAGCACTTCACTGACCAGGGTGCCGATGCGCACCATCAGGTTGGCCGGGCGGACCACGCCTTCACCGGTTACAGTGACCACCCGCTCGATTAAAGGTTTGCCCTCGCGCAGGGCTTCGCACATGGCGATGGCCGTACCGACATTATGGTTCACGACACCCACATCCATAGGCAGACCGCCGGAGGGCACTTTGCGCCTGGTCGTGGCATAGATGAGCATCTTTTCTGCACCCTGGGGGTACTTGGTAGGCAAGGCGACCACGCGGATATTCTTCTCGCCTTCCACCGCCTGGCGCATGACCCGCAGGGCATCGGGCTTGTTATTCTCAATGCCAATGATTCCTACGCTGGCGTCCAGCGCCTTCATCATCACTTTGAGCCCTAACACCAGTTCATTTGGTCTTTCCAGCATTAAGCGGTGATCAGCGGTAAGATAAGGTTCACATTCGGCGCCGTTGATAATCACCGTATCAATAGGTTTTTCGGGAGGCGGAGACAGTTTGACATGGGCTGGGAAAGTGGCCCCTCCCATTCCCACCAGGCCCGCTTCACGAACCATAGCCTTAATTTCTTCGGGGCTTAAAGAATCCAGGCTGCCGTAAGGCTTGATATCTTCATGCCAGGTATCCTGCCCGTCGGATTCTATGGTGATCGCTTCCACTTTCCGCCCCAGCGGATGGTTATAAGGGCCTATGGCCACCACAGTGCCGGAAACGCTGGCATGTACGGGCGCAGAAACAAACCCCTTGCTTTCGCCGATCTTCTGTCCTAACTTGACCGTATCGCCCACCTGCACCAGAGGTTCACAGGGAGCACCGATATGCTGCTGCAGGGGAATTACCACTTTGGCCGGAGCAGGCATGGCGGTTATGGCCAGAGAAGAGGTCAACTCCTTGCGATAGTCCGGATGAACGCCACCCTTGAATGTTGCACTACCCATGCGTTAGTAATCACCCCTTCTGGGAATAGTATAAAAGCAGATTCTCTCTCTAGGTTGTGCCATCCATAACTTATACAAGTTTCGTGATCTAAACCAAAAGTCCTGCTCAAAATAGCGCTTTTTCAGGCTGCACAAAAAAGATAAAAGATTGTTAGTATACTTTATATTGCGACACTATCTATTAAGCATATAGAGATATTATGGCTGATTAAAACAATAGCCTTACTTATTGTAACTGATTTTAGGCAGATAGTCTGCAGGAAATGAGTGTAAACAGAGTGCAACCTGGTATTTGGAGACAGGAGACGGGGAAAAGAGGTTGCAGGGGAAAAAGTGGGAAAATAGGCGCTGTGGTGCACAAACCGACTCATTAATTTAAAGGCGGGCCCGGAGGCCCGCCCTTTCATTTTTACTCTTCTTCTTCTGCCTCTTCTTCGGCTGCCTCTTCTTCAACTACCTCTTCTTCGACCACCTCTTCTTCAACTACATCGTCTTCAGCCTCTTCCTCCGCGCCCTCGTCTTCGCCCTCTTCAGCGCCTTCCACTTCCTCTACGCCGTTGACTTCCTCTTCTTCGCCGCCATTGCCTTCATCGGCCGGGCTGCAGCCTACGGCGAAAGCAAAAATCAGCGCGAAGACCAGAAGCAGGCTGAACCCCCACTTCAATGCTTTTTTCATGAGCGACACTCCCCTCCTTTCCTGCAAAACGCCGCAATCAATATGTGATCTATATTTTAGCTAGACAGCGGCGCCTTATTTTGTTTATCTATTTCGCTACCATATGTGCATTTACCTGCTAATATACCTTATAAATTGGTTAATTTTCCTGAACAAACCTACATGAATGATTAATTGGTTGAAAAAGGTGTTAACAGAGGTCAATTATGGGTTAACCAGATTTAACAATAATGGTGAGCATAGTGGCGATCAGGTTGCTGAAGTTGCTTTCCAATGGGCGCGGGCATCGCTGACAGTATAAAGAGAGCCTGTAACCAGAACAGCGTCGGTAGGTGCAGCCAGGTTTAAAGCCACCGCCATGGCCCGGCCCAGGTCGTGCTCCACGTGGACGCGGCCTTTAAATGCAGAAATATGCTGCAGAGCCGCTGCAAGATCTTTAGGGTCCGCGGCCCGGGGAAGTGAAGGCCGGGTCAAAACAACTTCATCAGCCAGGGGCGCAATGGCGCTTAAAATATCGTGAATATCTTTATCAGCCATAATCCCCAGGACCAGAATGAGACGGCGATACTGAAGATATTCTGGAATTGCTTCGGCCAGCTGCCGTATGGCCGCCGGGTTATGGGCGCCGTCCATGACCAGAAGAGGCTCCCGGGAGAGTATTTCCAGCCGGCCCGGCCAGGCAGTTTGGGCCAGCCCCCGGCGCAGTGAACCTTCCGTAAGGATAAAGCCCTGCTGCTCGAGCAGCTCCAGCGCCGCCAGGGCGGTGGCGGCGTTAGCTACCTGGTAGTGGCCGCGCAGGGGAATAAACAAGTCAACTAAGTTATATTTTAGACCATAGTACGCCATAAGCTGGCCTGATTCAGTGATATTGAGGCGGCAGTAAGCAACTTGATTTCGAGACTCAACCATACCTTCTTCCCGGGGAAGCACCCGGTAGAGGGGCGCTTTTTCTTGGAGGCATTTGGCCTCAAGCACCGCCAGCACTTCGGCGTCGATGGCAGCGGTAACCAGGGGCACTCCGGGTTTAACGATACCCGCTTTCTCTTTAGCGATAGCCTGCAGCGTATTACCGAGGACAGCGGTATGCTCTATGCTCACATTAGTAATAACGCTAACCAGGGGGGTAATCACATTGGTGGCGTCCAGGCGCCCGCCCAATCCCACTTCAAAAACAACCAGGTCAGGCTGGCGGCGGGCGAAGTAGTATAACGCCAGGGCGGTTACCACTTCAAACTCTGTCATCTGCCCCAGCCGGGGATCGTTGTTAATCTTAACCACCAGGGGGCGTATCTCTTCCACCAGCTCCACCAGCTCCGCCGGGGTGATATCCTGGCCGTCCACTGCCATGCGGTTGGTAAAGGAAAGCACGTATGGAGAAGTAAAAAGGGCGGGCCGGTAACCGGCTGCCTGCAGTACGGAAGCGGCCATGGCCGCGGTGGAGCCTTTGCCGTTAGTGCCGCCGATATGCAAAAAATTAAGGCGCCGGTGTGGATTTCCCAGGAGTTCCAGAAGAGCGCTGATGCGCTCCAGGCCCGGCTTAATGCCGAACCGGCCGACGCTGTGGATCCAGGAGAGGGCTTCGCGGTACTGCTGATCCAAAACCATGGTTAACCCAGCTCCCGCAGTCTTTCTTCAAGCTTGGCCTGCCTGGCCTGGCACTCTTCCAAGCGAGCTTGCTCCTTGGCCACTATTTCAGGGGGCGCTTTCTGCATAAAGGCGGGGTTGTGAAGTTTGCCCTGGGCCTGGCGCAGCTCTTTTTGGACCTGCGCCAGTTCTTTTTCCAGCCGTGCCACCTCCGCCTCCAGATCAATTACCCCGGCCAGGGGCAGGTATGCCTCCACCTCTTCGCCGACAATGGCCGTAAGGGCCTGCTGCTGCGGCTTGGTCGCCTTTGGATCGATCTGTACAGGCTCGGCGAAGGCGAGACGGGCCAGCTGGTGGCATTCCTCTTCCAGGCTGGCTGCGCTCCATCCTGAGGCCCGCAGCAGCACCGGTGCTTTCCGCCCGGGGGGCAGGTTAACCTGGCTGCGCAAATTGCGCACGGCGCGGATCACTTCCTGAACCAGAGTCATCTCCTTTTCTGCCTGGGGAAATTGTAGCTGATCAGCAAATTGCGGCCACTGGGACACCACCAGGGGGGCATGGCGGTCAGGCAGATGCTGCCATATTTCCTCGGAAATAAAGGGCATAAACGGGTGGAGCAGGCGCATGACCCCGTCCAGGACATAGAGCAGCACCCCGCGGGTGCGGCGCTTCTCTTCCTGCGCCTCAACTCCTCCATCCTGACGGTAGAGGTAATGCTTGCTAAATTCCACGTACCAGTCGCAGTAATCGTTCCACAAAAATTCATAAATTTCCCGAACCGCTTCACCCAGTTCGTATTCTTCCAGCAGCCGGGTCGCCCGGCGCACTGTTTCGTTGTAGCGGTGTAGAATCCAGCGGTCAGCCCGGTTAAGATCCTCCGGCGGATGCAGCGGGTCAAGGGGGCGATAGTCCGCTGTGCCGTTTTCCGGACATAAATTCATAATGACGAAGCGAGAGGCGTTCCAAACTTTATTGGCAAAATTGCGGCCCGCCTCCACTTTTTCCTGGCGAAAGCGCTGGTCATTTCCCGGGGCCTGTCCTGTAACCAGGGCATAGCGCAGGGTGTCGGCGCCATAATTTTCAATAACCTCAAGGGGATCAATGCCATTGCCCAGCGATTTGCTCATCTTGCGGCCCTGAGAATCGCGCACCAGGCCGGTGATATAAACTGTATGGAAAGGCACCTCTTTCATAAATTCCAGGGACATAAACATCATCCGCGCTACCCAGAAAAAAATAATATCGTAGGCGGTCACCAGCACACTGGTGGGGAAAAAGCGCTTTAGATCCGGCGTCTGCTCCGGCCAGCCCATGGTGGAAAATGGCCACAGGGCCGAGCTGAACCAGGTGTCAAGGACATCGGGATCCTGCTCGAGCGCGTCGCTGCCGCAGGAGGGGCAGCGTTGCGGATCCTCATAATCGACAATAACTTCGCCGCAGGAGCAGTACCAGGCGGGGATGCGGTGACCCCACCACAGCTGGCGCGAGATGCACCAGTCGCGAATATTCTCCAGCCAGTTGCGATAAATCCGGGCAAAGCGGGAAGGGACAAAGACTGTATCGCCCCGCTCCACCGCCGCCAGAGCCGGTTCGGCCAGCGGCTTCATCTTGACAAACCATTGGCGCGAGATCAGCGGCTCCACCACGGTGCTGCAGCGCTGGCAGTGCCCCAGGTTATGGCTGTACTCCTCAATCTTTTCCACCAGGCCCAGGGCCTGCAAATCTTCCACCACTTTGCGGCGGCACTCATAACGATCCATGCCGGCATAAGGTCCGGCCGCATCGGTCATGCGCGCACTTTCATCAATTACGGAGATAACCTCTAAGCCATGACGCAGGCCGATGGCCAGATCATTGGGATCGTGAGCCGGCGTCACTTTGACAGCGCCGCTGCCGAAAGAGGGATCCACGTAATCATCGGCCACAATGGGAATTTCCCGGTTCATTAGCGGGAGAATGACTTTACGCCCCACCAGGTGGCGGTAACGTTCATCCTCCGGATGCACCGCCACCCCGGTATCGCCAAGCATGGATTCGGGACGGGTGGTAGCCACGACAATATACCCGTCCCCGTCGGCCAGGGGGTACCGGATATGGGTCAGGGTGGAAGCACGTTCCTCGTGCTCTACTTCGATGTCGGAGAGGGCGGTGCGGCAGCGGGGGCACCAGTTGATCATATAATCTCCCCGGTAAATAAGCCCCTTCCGGTAGAGGTCGACAAAAACTTTGCGCACTGCGCGGGAGCAGCCTTCGTCCAAAGTGAAGCGCTCGCGGGACCAGTCGCAGGAAACCCCGAGCCGGTAAAGCTGCTCGGTGATGCGAGCATGATAGGTATCTTTCCACTGCCACACCCGCTCAAGAAAGGCTTCGCGCCCCAGTTCCCGGCTGTTCACCCCTTCTTCCGCCAGGTGCTTTTCGACCACGTTTTGCGTGGCGATACCCGCGTGATCGCATCCCGGCAGCCACAGGGTGTCAAAACCCTGCATGCGCCGCCAGCGGATCAGCACATCCTGGATGGTATTGTTGAGGGCATGCCCCATGTGCAGGGAACCGGTCACATTGGGAGGGGGAATGACTATGGTAAAGGGCTCCCGCTCGGGGCGGTTTCCTGCCCGGAAATAATCTCCCTGCAGCCAGAATTGGTATAGTTTTCGTTCTACCGCCGCCGGAACATAGGCCGGCGCCATGGTTGTTTCGGGCATGTCCTCTCACCTCTTTTTACTGGTGCGATCTACGCAAATATATTATTATTTTCCACCGGCAAAGTCAAATGGATTAGGGGGCAGGGGATAGAATTTGGGAGATTAGGAGACAGGTGCTGCGGGAAAGCAGGATTTGGACGATCGATGGGATTCAGAAGTCAGAATGAGCCCCCTCTCCCTAACTCTCTCCCACTGGGGGAGAGGGAACTGCCAGAGCTAGGAGACAGACAGCGGTAAAGGACTTTGGGTGGTTTAAAGTAATTCAGAGCCAAAGCAGAAGACAGAAGTAAATGGGTCAAAGCAGGGGCCCCAAATCCCCTCCCCCCTGGTGGGGGAGGGCAGGGTGGGGGGGATTGATAGAAGCAGAAGACAGGATTCAGGAGACAGGTGCTGCGAGAAAGAAGGTTTAAGAATAGCAGCGGGTAGGCAGAATTCAGAAGCCAGAAGTAGCCCCCTCTCCCTAAGGGGTCGTCCCAAATGACTTTTGGGACGACCCCAACTGAAAAGCCAGAAACCAGAACTTTAGCAGCACGCGGCTACCGCACCACTTCCCAGTACAGCGCGTTGATGAATTGTTTGATGTTAACGCGGGCGCGGGTGGGAGCAACCTGACCCTGCTCCAACTCTTTCATTTTCAAGCGCAATTCATTGAAATCGAAAAACTTGGCCCCATAACGCTCAAAAACAGGATTATAAAAGTCGTCAAGCCCCAGGGCGGCGATATTATCCATGGCGTGCTTGACGGCGCGGCGCACGCGCTGTTCAATGGCGCGAACATCGCTGTGCTTCTCTTCCTCGAGATATTTTTGCTGCACCGCCTGGTAGAGCTCTTTCAAATGGCGGTATTCACCCAGGTATTTATCCACATCAGGCACGTTGCTGAGAAAAAGAACAATCTGAACCAGGTCGTGGCTGCCCGGTTCGCCAATCACCCCCATGTCAGCCAGGATTTCCCGGACTCGCTCACTGAGCAATCTCTCTTCCTGTTCTGGGGGAGGCGATGTCCGCGCTGAAGGAGTGGGGCCAACATTGTTCAAGTAATCAAGGGCGGCGATAGAATCGCGCATTCTGGCGAAAGAGCGCTCCATTTCCAGGCGCTCCACCACCCGCTTAATTACCGAGATCACTTCAATGCGGTTAACCGGCTTATTAATATAAAATTCAATCCCTGCGGCGTAGGCCTGGGCCACCATCTCTTTTTTCTCCACCTGGGAAATCATAACTATTTTACCGGAAAAATGGGAGCCTTTCAACTGCTCCACGATCTCAATGCCGTCTTTGCCCGGCATTAGCAGATCAATCAGAACCACGTCAGGCTGCTTGCTGATAATCGTGCCGGCCACGTCTCCGTAGCCGTCGGCCAGTTCGCCCACCACTTCGCCCAGTCCTTCGTCCTCGATGATCTGCGCCAGGATGCGGCGGCAGGCCAGGTCATCGTCCATGACAAAGAAGGTATATTTCATTTCGCTTCCCCCGTAAGCCTTTTTAGCGGCAGCAAAACAATAAAACTTTTTTCAAAGGGGCGCTCCCGTAGGCAGACCCGGCCGCGGAAGCTTTCCACCAGCCCTTTCACATAAGAGAGGCCGATCCCTGTAGAGGGGACCCCTTCAGCGCTAAACTTGGTGGTGAAGCCCGGTTCAAAGATCAGGGCGCGATCCCTCTCCTTGATCGGCTCGCCGTTGTCATGGACACTAATGCGCAAGATGGGCCCTTTACGCACCACCTGCAGCCGGACATAGCCCTCCTCAACAATAGCTTCAATGGCATTGGAAACGAGGTTGTTTAAAATGGCCAGCAGAGGATAAATCTGCTCAATCTCCATATCCTCCTGAAGCTGCAGGTTAAATTGCACCTTTTTGTCCAGGCTCTGGCTGTAGCTGCGGTTAGTTTTAATCACCAGGTCAAGGATTTCTGAAAGGTAGAGGCGGTGGCTATCTTTTTTTTGATCCAGCACCTGCGAGAGACCGGCCAGAATGCGCACGGTATCCTTCTTCACTTCGTGCACCTCTTCGGCAATTTCCAGGGCGGTACGCACCAGGGCGCGGTTCTGCGGCTTCAGTTCCTTTAACTGTTTATGCAGGGCATAACTCTTGGCCATTATATTTTCGATGTTCTCCGTTGACTTCTGCATATAAAACAGTTCGTCGTAAAGATCGGAGGCCACAATGAGCATCTTTTCGTAGCTGACACGCTCCTGCTCGTCCATATCCTTAATCCGCTGAAAGTGGCTGATGTTAACAAGGCTGGTGATTAAAAAAACCTGCACCAGCGACATGACTACCAGTATAAACAAGTTTCCTGGAGTGATTATTTCTCCCAGGGGCACGCGCACAGCAGCTTCCACAAAGGTGGCGCTGCTTACAGAAGCAGCCAGAAAAAGAACCAGGCGCCAGGAGACGAGCCGGCCTATTTCCTTAATCCCGGCCAGGCGCAGTACCAGCGCCAAAAACAAGAAGTAGAGGGCGCCGGAATAATGGTGCGAAAGCATAAAGGCAAAATAATCGGCAGGCAGCCATGCAAAAAAATTAAGGGAAATTCTAAGCAGCAAAGTGGCAGAAGCCACCAATATGGCCGTAGGCAAGATGAGCAGGTGGTGCAGGCTTAAAACAGCATAAACAAAAACCACCGTACCGATGGAAAAGCGGAAAGGGCCGATATCGGTAACGATAAACAGCTCCGACGCAATTACGGTTACGGTGACAACAAGAATTACTTTTTTATTGAGGGGCTTGAGCAGAGAGTCTCCGATCTGGCTCCAGCCCCTGCTCATAGAGCCAGTACCCCAGTTCATAGGCCTGTTGATTGATCTCACCACTTCCCCTGGGCGCCCTGCGCAAAATACTTTCTTTTAATATATCGCGGTCGACCAGGCAGCAAGCGGCGTTGATCAATGCCAGGGCGACCATGTTGGCTACCACATCACGCCCCAGCTTCTCCCGGGCCATCCGGGTAATTGGATATGCACATATATTGAAATCTTTGGGATAGGGGCCATGAACAAAAGTAGAATCAACAATAACCAAGGCGCCTGGAGCCACCCGCGGCAGATACTTTTTAAAAGCGGCGTCGCTCATGCAAAGCAGCACCGATGGGTTGGTAACCTTGGGGTACTCAATGGTATCAACATCGATAATTACGCCGGCCATGCTGGCCCCGCCCCGCGCTTCCGGGCCATAGGACTGTGTCTGCACCACGTTTTTGTTGTCGTTAACCGCCGCCTCAGCCAGGATAATGGCGGCGAGGATCAGCCCCTGCCCACCGCTTCCGGTTAACAGAATCTCTTGTCGGCTACCCAAAATTATCTCCCTCTTTTCCCCTCTGCCATTTTGAGCCCGCTAGGGCAAAGTATACTGCCACCG
Organism: Bacillota bacterium; assembly: GCA_029782095.1. Lineage (GTDB taxonomy): Bacteria > Bacillota > Dethiobacteria > DTU022 > DTU022 > JAKPEE01. The sequence goes on from JAKOVL010000197.1 coordinate 21,914, forward strand.
CCTGCTTGTGGGTGCAACACGCGGCAACACTGCGATTTGCCGTTTCAGTTGTATTCCATTTTAAGCGGATGCGGCGCGTTGTCTCCCTGCAGTTGCACCTCCTGCCTTGACTAATCCGAGTTGTTGCTGTTCTTTTGCGATTCCTGTTCAATTAACTGGTAGTACAGCTCGCTGAACTCAGGCGCTTCCCTGGTAAAGAGAACTCCGGTAATAATCTTGCCGGCCAGTGCTTCCGCATCCATCTTGGAAGCGCGCTCCACGGATACGGCATTTTCTTTCATTGCTTTCAACATTTCTACTGCGCTGCCTTGCTTATTGCGCCGGCCGTAAGCAACGGGACACGGCGACAGGGCTTCAATGACGGAAAAACCCTTATGTGCCGCTCCCCTGGCAATTAGCTGTTCCAGCTGACGCGGCTGAGCGGCGATTCCCCGGGCTCCAAAAGTAGCCCCGGCCCCACGGGCCAACTCCATCAGATTAAAGGGTCTCTCCAAGGTGCCCAAGGGCGCTGTCGTGGCTTTTTTACCTAGAGGGGTCAGGGGAGAATGCTGCCCCCCGGTCATACCATAAATATGGTTATTAATTATTACGGCATTTAGATCAATATTCCTTCTTGCCGCGTGGATAAAGTGGTTGCCGCCAATGGCACTGCAATCGCCGTCGCCCATGATCACAAAAATCTTCAATTGCGGGCGGGCCATTTTTAACCCCGTGGCAAAGGCAAGGGCCCGACCGTGGGTTGTATGCAGCGTATTAAAGTTTAAGTATCCAGCCGCGCGGGAAGAGCAGCCAATTCCAGATACAATGACCACATCGCGCTGATCGTAGCCAGCCCGAACAATGGCCCGCACCAGCGCCGAGGTAACAATTCCGTTGCCGCATCCGGGGCACCAGATATGCGGCAGTTTCTTGGTGCGCAAAAATTCCAGTTTTAACTGTTCTATGGGAGCCACCTCCTCAGCTGCTCCATGATTTGATCCGGAGTAATCATTTCCCCGTCGTAGCGATTGAGGGGGACCACTTCCGCCTGGCCCCGGACGCTGCGCTCTACTTCACCCACCAGCTGGCCCCGGTTCATTTCCGGCACCAGGATTATGTCTGCCTGGCGGGCCAGCGCTTCCACTTCTTTATCCGGGAATGGCCAGATCGTTTGCAGGCTTAATAGGCCCACCGGCCAGCGGTTCTGCCAGTATGCCTTTTTAACCGCAGCCCGGGCTGATCGCACGGTACAGCCGTAGGTGACTATCCCTACCCGGGGTTCTTTATGGCCAATATAATTGGTAAAGGTAATTTCATGGCGATACTGCTCCAGCTTATTGTGCAGTCGATCCAAAACGCGGGATACTACAGCCGGATCACCCGTGGGAAAGCCAAATTCATCGTGATAAAGGCCGGTAACGTGGTAAAAGTGCCCCGAACCGAAGGGGACCAGGGGGGTTAGCCCTTTGTCATCATAAGGTTTCCAGTCAGGAGGCACCTGATCGCTAACTTTTTCCACCATTAGCTTTCCCATCTCAGGGATGAGCACCTTTTCACGCATATGCCCCACCACTTCATCCAGAAGCAGCACTATCGGCTGGCGCAGCTTCTGGCTCAAGTTCACTGCAGCGATGGTCAGATAAAAAGTTTCATATACTGAAGAGGGGCTGAAGACGATAATAGGGTGATCGCCGTGCGTGCCCCAGCGCGCCTGCATGACATCACCCTGGGACGGCGCCGTGGGCACCCCGGTGCTGGGTCCCATGCGCTGGACATTAACCACAACGCAAGGGATCTCTGCCATGATCGCATAGCCCAGGTTCTCCTGCTTTAAAGAAAAACCGGGGCCGCTGGTGGCAGTTAAAGCCCGTTTGCCACCGACAGAGGCCCCGATAACCGCAGCCATACTGGCAATTTCATCTTCCATCTGTATAAATACTCCACCGAGACGAGGCAGTTTCTTCGCCATGTACTCGGCAATTTCAGTCGAAGGGGTAATGGGATACCCGGCGTAGAAGCGCACACCGGCGGTGATGGCCCCTTCCGCGCAAGCTTCATTTCCCTGCATGAGAACCGGTTTTACTTCAGGCACTCCTGGACATCCTCCTCTTGCAGCACCAGGGCAAAATCAGGGCAGAACATTCCGCAAATCCCACAGCCGCTGCACTTGGGAGCATCCAGTTCTACTTTTCCCCGGGGACTCATGGTTAAAACACCTTTAGGGCAAAAAGCCACGCAAATACCGCACCCTTTACACCATTCCTGCTTGATGTGAACCTTTTTTTTCTGAGCCGTTCGTTGTGCTGAAGCCACCAGGGGCCACCTCCGGTTTTATACTCCGAATGATATTGTATAAGCCAGCCGACCAAAAGTGACAGGAAGAAACACAAATTCAAATAAACTTAAAAAACTAAAATTATAATATCTAAATTTTAAAATAAATCCTGGTAAAAAACAAACCCAATTTGAACCAGCAAAGCTCATCTTTCATGGAGATTGCGCGCAGATTCATTAAAAAAACAGGGTGGGAGGCTGGACATTGAGCACCCGGCCTCCCACGGCACTTATTCTAAGAATTCTAACTTTTATCCCCTACAGCCATCCCCGGTATTCCATCGCCTCCGCCAATCTTTGGATGGCAAACATATAAGCGCCGGTGCGCATATCCAGGCCATCGCAGTTGTCTTCGGTGAAACAGTAAACCAGCCGGAATGCTTCGACCATCTTATCTTCCAGGCGCTTGTTCACTGTGGCCAAATCCCAGCGGAAACCGTAGTTGTTCTGAACCCACTCGAAGTAAGACACGGTAACGCCGCCGCTGTTGGCTAAAATATCAGGAACCACAAGCACACCCTTTTCTTTGAGAATGCGATCGCCGTCTGGGGTGGTGGGTCCGTTTGCGCCTTCGACCACGATTTTAGCTTTTATGTTCCCAGCGTTGTCGCAGGTAATTTGGTTTTCAATTGCTGCGGGGAGGAGGATATCACAGTCCAGGTTGAAAAGATCCTGGTTGGTTATGGTCTCTCCGCCGGCGAAACCCTTAATAAAGCCGGTTTTCTGAACGTGCTCCAGCAGTGCGCTGACATCGAGTCCATTCGGGTTGTACACACCGCCGCTGATATCGCTGATGGCGACAACAGTGCATCCTTCTTCGGCGAATAGCCTGGCCGCGCTGCCGCCCACGTTGCCGGAACCTTGAATGGCAATACGCGCTTGGTTAAAGGGCAGGTTGATCGCCCTGGCCGCCTCCCTGGCCACGTAGAAACAGCCGCGCCCGGTTGCTTCTTTGCGGCCGACGCAGCCTCCAACGGCCAGCGGTTTACCCGTAACTACCCCAAAGGAGGGCACCTGCTTGATTTTGCTATACTCATCTGCCATCCAGGCCATTACTTGAGCGTCGGTAAAAACATCGGGTGCGGGAATATCCGTTTCCGGTCCCAAAACCGAGGCCAAAGCGCGGATATAAGCGCGGCTGAGGCGCTCTTTTTCTTTTACAGACATTTTTAGCGGATCACAGACCACCGCACCCTTGGCCCCGCCAAAGGGCACTCCGACAAGGGCACATTTCAAGGTCATCCACATTGACAGCGCCTTGATGCTATCAGTGGTAACCTCGTGGTGATAGCGGATTCCGCCCTTGTAGGGGCCCAGGACGTTATTATGCTGGCAGCGGTACCCCGTGAACACTTCCGTGGCGCCATTATCCATCTCTACGGGGATGGCCACTTCCACAAAGCGCATCGGCACACTTAGATAATCGTAAACCACCGGCGGGAGTTCCAGGCGCTCCACCGCATTCTTAATTAACCTCCGGGTTGCCATTAGCGTGTTGTCAGACTCGCATACCTCTAGAACCTTGCTCATCCTCGAACAACTCCTCCCTCAACAAGTTCTAAAATGCCCGCAGGCTTCTACATTAATTATAACTCATTATGCGTCTATTTTCCCTAGCTATTTGGCGGCACGCCTTCTTGATCCCAGCCGCGCAGCAGGTAATAATCGGAAAGGAGCTGCTCCAGTTCATCCGGCCTGATCAGATCACTACCGTCGTTGATGGGTTCCCTGAGCAGGCGCGGCGGCAAGGTGTCATCGGCGCGGGTAAATCCCTCGCGCAGGTTGAACAACCGGGTCAGATTCTGGACGCGACCAGCCGCCTGGCTCAAATCGGCAATACTGTAGCGCTCGCCGGTAAGCAAATGCAGCAAGGTAATCAGCTCTTCCCAGAGAATCAAATCCCGGTAGAAACGGCACAAGATCATGCAGTCATAAATATTCAGCCTGTCTTCGTAGTTAATGAAGAGGCTGGCTTTCCGGGCAATTTGCGCCGGGTCGATGGCCCCGCTCATTTCGGGCTTGTAAAAGGTCGTGCGCAGGTGACAGGCACCGCGATCGGAGGTGGCGTAAGCCAGGCCCATACCCTTGAGCACCCGCGGATCATAGCCGGCCGGCTCCATCCCTTTAACATGAACTGCCAAATCTTCCAGCTCCAGGGCTTTGGCCGCCTCGCGAATTCCCTTGCTAAACAGCGCCCCTTCCCCTTTTTCTTCCACCACCGACTGAAGGAAAACAGCCACAGATTCGGCGTCACCATAGCGGGGCGCTTCTTTGAGGCGGCCTCTCAGCCCCGCCTCGATGGCGAAAGCGGCCAGGTTGCCGGCGGTAATGGTGTCGATGCCCCAGCGGGAACACAAATCGTTGAGATAGACGATCTCTTCCAGCTCGGCAATGCAGCAGAGCCCCCCGAAAGAATAGATGGTTTCATACTCGGGCCCTTCGATGACGAGACCTTTGTGTCTCCCTTTTAAGACCCTGGTCAGCTTGCCGCAGGCAAAGAAACAGCGGTAGCAGGCGCGGGATTTAACCTCCATATTTTCCAGCATATAGTCCGCACTGATCTTCTCCCAATCTTCCAGCGTTCCCTGGGACCAGTAGCGGGTGGGGAAGCAGGAAGCTTTGTTGGCTGCAGTTACCACGGCCGGTGTTCCCCTGGTGCGGTAGCTAACCGCAGCGGGAGAATCCTTGTTCTCATTAAAAAAGGCACGGCTCCATGCCGCCAGCCCTGCTTCATCAGCTACGGGCGCGCGCTTGCTGCCGCTGAAAACGATGCCTTTCAGGTTTTTTGAACCCATTACCGCGCCCAGGCCGGCCCTGCCGGCACAGCGCCAGCGGTTGTTGCTAATGCAGGCAAAAGCGATTTGCCGCTCTCCGGCGGGGCCGATGACCACAGCTTGTGCGTTTTTCAATCCCACTGCCTGAAGCACTGCCTCTTCGGCCTGGTAGGTCTCCTGGCCCCAGATCCCGGAGGCGTCATAAAATTTCACATCCTCGGGAGCAATGTGGATAAAGGTAGGCTTAGGGGCTTTGCCGGTAATGACGATGGCGTCATACCCGGTTCGCTTCATTACCGGGGCCACGTGGCCGCCGCTATACGATTCGGCATAAGCCCCGGTCAGCGGAGATTTGCTGAAAACGCCGTAGCGGCTGGCCGGGGCGAGGACGGTATCAGTGGCCGGGCCGGTGGCAAAGATGAGCTTGTTCTGGGGGGAAAGGGGATCTATTCCCGGAGGCAGCATCTTAAGAAGCAGGTGGCTGCCCAGCCCTTTCCCGCCCAGGTACTGTTTCAATACAGCATCGTCAATACTTTGTTCGGTAATTTTCGATTCGGTCAGATCGACCAGTAGCAGCTTGCCGAACATTCCTGTCACCATCAACTCCCCCTTTGTTCTTCCCTCACCGCTTTTTCCAGGATATCAAGGCCGCGCTCCAGATGTTCCTGCGGGGTATTTACCGGAACCAGTATACGGATGACATTGCCCAGGACACCGGCAGATATGACCATTAGGCCTGCAGCATGGCAGCGGGCGATTATGGCTTTGGTCTTCTCCGGATTCGGCTCTTTGGTGGTGCGATCCTTTACCAGCTCAATGCCTGCATCGAGCCCAGGCCGCGCACATCACCGATAAAATCAAATTCTTCCTGGAGTTTAAGCAGGCGATTGTGGATATACTCGCCGGTTTTTTGAGATTTAGTCCCCAGGTCTTCTTTTTCGATCAGATCCATTACCGCCAGCGCAGCGGCACAAGCCACCGGGTTGCCGCCATAAGTGCCGCCGATTTCACCTGGCCCTGCCGCGTCCATAATTTCGGCACGCCCGGTGACTGCACTTAAAGGCATGCCGCCGGCGATAGACTTGGCCGTGGTCACCAGATCAGGCCACCTGGAAATATTCGCTGGCAAAGCGATAACCGGTGCGGTAGAAGCCGGACTGTACCTCATCGATGATTAACAGCACGCCGTGGCGGCGGCAGATCTCATGCAGCACTTTGAAATAATCCTGCGGCGGCACGATAAAGCCTCCTTCACCCTGTACGGGCTCGGCAATGACGGCGGCCACCGATTCAGCAGGGCACTCGTAAGCGAAGAAGTGTTCCAGGTGGCGGGCGCAGCGCAGATCGCAGGATGGATAGGTTAAGTTGAAGCGGCAACGATAACAGTAAGGCGAGGGAATCTTGTAAACCTCGGGAGCAAAAGGACCGAAGCCGAATTTATACGGCCTAACCTTGGAAGTTAGCGTCATGGTCATAAGAGTGCGCCCGTGGAACGCGCTTTCCAGGGAAACGATGGCCGTTTTCTTGGTATAACGCCGTGACAGCTTTACCGCGTTTTCTACAGCTTCGGCGCCGCTGTTGAACAGGGCCGATTTTTTGGGGAAATTTCCCGGAATGATCTGGTTAAGCCTTTCTGCAACCCTGATATAAGGTTCATAACCGACCACCATAAAGCAGGTGTGCAGGTAGCGATCAGCCTGCTTTTTAACCGCTTCAACTACTGCCGGGTTGTTATGCCCAAAGTTCACTACGCCGATTCCGCCAACAAAGTCAATGAATACATTTCCATCCACGTCTTCTACCAGGGCTCCCCGGGCTTCGCTGGCGAATACCAGGAGTGCGTATGAGATCCCCCGGGCCACATTTTGTTCACGCAGCTGCATCAATTCCCGGGATTTTGGTCCGGGTATGCCGGAAGTAGAGATGCCGATAGTTTCTTTCATGGATACCTACTGCTTTTCATTATATCATCAGCTACTTGGTATACGCAATGGTTGTGTCAATCGTAGATCGTGTCAAGGCACTGTAGGTATTTAGAAACCCCGCATTCAGGTTAAACAACACTTTTTTCATTTAACTGCTTCAAAACCATTCGGGTGAAGTTACTGCCACTACGAAACAGGGGAACGTTATTGAGATACTCTAAGCCATGCGTCTGTCTTTGCCGTAAACGTTTCAACTCCCTTTGGACTTCTTCTTTTAATTCA
>JAKOVL010000207.1 GCA_029782095.1 Bacillota bacterium
CCGAAGCCGCCCATTCCCGCGCCAAGTGACGCATGCGAGAATCGAAGCTCTCGGTGGAATGGGCAAACAAGGTCAACTGCTGCACCTACTCCACCCCCCAAACCCCAGCTCTTGTAGGAATCGTATGGCCTGGTCGAGATACTTGTAATCATAAAGCATCTTTTCGACTTGCCGGAAATATTTCTGCTTTTTGGCCATGACACCCCCTCCGTAGAACATCAAATAGATATCTCCATTATCTCGTTGTAAAGCTCTTCCGTCCTCTCGCCCCGGTTAAAGCGGTCCCGCAGCGGGCGGATAACAAAGCTCAGGGCAAAATACCCCGCAGAGCCAATGCTTGCATATGCCCTTTCTGCCGCTTCAAGGTGCTTCTCCGCTTCTTTCCAGTCCATCGTCATGCTTCCTTCAGTTCTCCTGCCGCTCCCGGCCACGGCGCTTTCCTGGTCTGTAATCGGCCCCAGGCACCAAAGGCTGTATGGACTGCCCTCGCCTAGCTTACAAACCTCATCCGGCTCCCGCCCGAACCTGGTCCGGAAAGCGGCAATCGCCTCTTCGCGGGCCAGGGCGCCGGGCGCCGTATACCACCATTTCATCGGTTTCTCCCGCCTTTCCATTTCTTCAGGCTGTCCCTGCACTCTCTCCCGCCTCCCGAATTTCGATCTCCACCCGCTCATCCGCTGCTGCTTTTACTCGGTGTTTGCGGACCAGGAGTTCCACAACCTGGTCGTCATCCTCGTATGCTATACCGTTCAAACCGTCCAAAATTGATTTTGCTATGTTGTCTGCGTCCAGCTTTCGTTTTATATATACGTCCAATACTACCGCCACTGGCATCTTCACTGGCCTACACCCGGTGGCCTTGGCTACCCAGCCGACCAGTTTCTCATACTCTTTAGTTGCCGGCGGCGTATAAATATAAGCCGTACGCCCACGGACACCGAGCCTGGGTCTGGCCTTCGGTACCGGCCGGCCAGGGATAGTAATTCTGATCATGGCTTCACCCTCTCGCACATCCAGCCGCCTTGGATGCGGTTCAAGTCTTTTTGTTCTCGCCATCTCCGCGCCTCCTCTCCAGTTTTTCTATATGCCTTTTGTTGGCGGCCTCCACGTCCACGCCCAGGGTGATAAGGTAGCCGACCAGGGCCTGAATGACGTCGAAAGTTTCTTCAGTCACTGCCGACAGCTTGTCCCCGGCCATTTCAAGCTCCTTGAGCTCCTCCAGGACTTTGGCCATCTGTTCGGCGGGGGTGTGGCGGCTGTAGTCGTAGGG
>JAKOVL010000219.1 GCA_029782095.1 Bacillota bacterium
CTTTAAGTAGTCGGCCAGCAGGCGAACGTCAAAGGTGCCTTCGGCGATCGCCTTCACCACGCCAAGCAGGGTGTCAATGACGATCAGCCCCACAACAATGAGCAGGGTATAAATCACGCCCTTGCTCAAGATGATCGCCGCAATTTCTTCAAACATAAAAATCACTCCTTGATAGAAATAAAATTACCGCCCCGCGGCGGCAGTGAACCAGTAACCGTCATTCCGGAGAAATAAAACCCTGCTATTTTCCTACCCGCCCCTCGTTACCAAAAACACAATCAGCCCTGTTGAGAGACTGAACAGCGCCGTCATCAGCGCGGTTATCCCCCAGCTCGGCCTGCCGCGGACCAGCTCGACATTTATTTTGCTGATTGATTCCTTGATCTCCTTAACATCTTTTTTTAGTTCCTGCAAGTCGCCGTTCTGACGCTTTTGCCAATCCTCTAGACCCTTGATTTTAGCCCGGTTCTCGATTCCCATTGCGCATTGAATTGTCATTGTTGACCGCCGCCTTTCCTCGACAATTTAAAAACAAAAATATGATATAATAAAGCTCCAGGTTGAACCGGTGCGCACTCACCGGAGGGGGGCGTTCCTCGACCGCCCCTCTAAGCCTGGCTGCGTGTTACCTTTATTTTTCATTACCGCCTTTCGCTCTATTTATCCTTGTCGCCCTGCTTTTTTGCCGCTTCCTTCACTGCCTCTTCGATCTCCGCCCGTAACGCCGCCTTTCCCGCCCGCTCCAACATCAAGCTGGTCTCCGCCACAATACCCCGCAGCAGCTCCAGCACGATCGCCGTGGGCAGGCCGGTGTCCATCATAGTCTTGTTTACGGCAACTGCTATTTGTTTCCTGGCAGCCTCTATCCGCTGGTAAATCTGCGCCTCGACATGGCGGGGATCGGGTGCCGGGTGTTGTTGCTGTGGTTCTTTATTTTCGTTGCTCATCGTTGCCCTCCTTGCACCCCACTTTTGCCTCCCCTTATTTATAGAATGCGTTCTGCACTCGTGATCAGCCCATTTGAGACAGCGATCAGTTTTCCATCGTTTGACAGAAACATGCCGGTGTAGCCGCTCGTCTTCGCGCTAGTCACCGCACCGCTTGCAATTTTCGCGCTAGTCACCGCACCGCTTGCAATTTTCGCGCTAGTCACCGCACCGCTTGCAATTTTCTCGCTAGTCACCGCCCCGCTAGCAATTTTCTCGCTAGTCACCGCCCCACTCTGTATATCCGCCGCCGGGATGCCCCTCGTGCCGCCTTGATACAGCCCGCCGTCGTAACGCAGATTATTATAGACATGGCACCTATCCTGAAACAGCCTAAGCCGATAAGCTGAAGCTGCGCGGTCATAAAATCCCAACCAGTGATCAGTGTCATGAGCAAAAATGTCGATGGCTGTTGCTGAACCTCTAAATCTCAGCTGCTGGGACAAGTATAAAAACCTAAATGGAGATGTTTCCGTGCCCAAATCATAGCTTCCCGCTAACCCTGCTGTTATGTTTCCTTCAACTCGGATTGTACTTGACTTTAACCGCAACAGATGTAAATAGTCTGCGCCACCCCTAGGCCCAATTACCACCTCACCATTATTTGGTGCATGTAGCCACAGTCTTGTGTTGTCGGCGCCTGCGCCCACATTGTCACAATAAAGGGAATACCCTTGCCCGAAATAGACTTGCTGATTTGCGTTGCTATCTGGTGTTTTAAGCACCAACATTCCCTTTAATGTAAAAGCCCTGCTGTTAACGGCAATGTTCAAGTTATCAAAGGGAGCCCCGTACTCATCTTTAGCTTCGGTGTAAACCGCTTCGAGATAACCTGCCAAAGATGAGTCTTTGTGGAATTCAATCTTATTTTTGAGTATCGACAAGCGCTTCTCGTTGGCATCGTAAAAAGTTAAAAACGGCTCCCCGGCAGCCTCGCCTAACTCCAGCCGCGCACCAAAAGGGTCGCCCGCCATTAACTCGGCGAAGGTTCCCTGCAGCCCTACAACGGTGGGAGAAATGATTGATTTGCCGTCGATAAAAGTGCCGCCCTCATAGGTGCCGTCGGCCAGGGATTGGAGCAGATTGCGCGTGTAGTCTCTCGCATCGTCAATCTCGCCGGAGATATAGTCGCCAGCGCTCCCCACCTGGATCCACTCGGCGCGGATACCCACCGCGTCCAACAGCTTCACAATCGCACTCCCGTCCGCCGTCACGCCATACTGCCACGTTGGCTGCCCTCCCTGCCAGCCCTGGTCTGTCCATGCGAAGCCTTGCTCAGTCATCGTCCAGATGATCATGCTTTCTTCAAGGCTGGGCTGGTCGTGGGTATAGGTGATTTTTGCGCCAGTCTCCATCTCCACGGTCGTCGAATAAAAGCCCAGCGCGTTGGTCATCAGCTCGTTAAGCCGCAGCACGGCCTGCTCTAACGTACTAGTCTGCCGGGCAGCTTCAACCTTGGCCACGGCCTGGAGCACTCTCTTTTGTGACGGCGTAAACGGCGCACCGGTCGCATAGCCCCGGACGGTTTCAGTCTCGCCTCGGGCTTCAAGGATGGAGTTGCCGTTTAATTTAAACAGGTGGTTCGTGATGATGGATGTGTGTTCGTTATTTTCTGCGTCAATGATCTTCGTGATTCTATCCCCCGGCCACAAGTGCGGGTAGCCGATGGTCTCGAAGCGGTAAGGTCTGTATCGGAACCCGCCCAGCTTTGCCAGGAGCGCGTTAAGAACGGTCTCGTAGTCTTCCTGCAGCAGCGGGTTGCCCTCGATTACCA
>JAKOVL010000220.1 GCA_029782095.1 Bacillota bacterium
CTCAGTCGTCGATGTTTTGGTTTTCCCGGTATGCACGCCAGACGTTTTCAAAGAAGCCTTCCTCTTCGGGAATGGGCCGCACCGGCCGCCAGGTGAAGCGGCAGGCGCCGTCCCGGTAGAGCACCTCCTGCACCTGGCTGCCCAGGGCGCCATCGTCCAGCTGGAAGGTGAACATATCGGGCAGCGAGGGGTGGGGCTTCGTTCCGGCCAGATCGGTATAAAGGGCGCTGCCGCGGCTTTTCCCGCCCTTCTCCACGTAGTTTTTCATGGCCGAGAGGTAGACATACTGGCAGAGCAAAATATCGTAAAGCCTAAAGGCCAGCGAGAGGCGCTCCGGACTGTTGGCCCTGGCCAGCTGCCAGAATCCGGCCAATGTTTTCTTCGTTTCCTCGATGGTCTGCTGGATATGATCGATGTTGCGGATCGCCGCTCCATACCGGCTCATCTGCACCGTGGCCTGCTCCCAGAGGGCTCCGATGTTGTCTTCTGCCCCATTTAGGATCTGCTCTGCCTGCTGCAGCAGCCGGGCCAGGTGCGGCTGGGCTTTCTGCCTGAAGGCCTCGAGCGGCATTGGCTCCCCGGTGCGCCGGGCCGCGATATAGCGGGCGGCGCGCAGCGAACCGACCTGCCCCGCATTCAGCGCGCTGCCCCCCGGGCGATAGACACCGTGGCTGCAGCTGACTTCGCCCACGGCAAAGAAGCCCTTTACATTCGTTTCCCACCAGCAGTTGATGGCCAGCCCTCCGTTGTTGTGCTGGGCGCAGAGGGCGATCTCCAGGGGCTCCCTGGACAGATCGACGCCCCTTTCCCTGTAGAAATCCACGGCAGGCTGGTTCATGTGGCAAAGGCGCTCAATGGGTGTGCCGAAGCAGGCGCCGGCTTTTTCCAAATAGTCCCTGGCGGCATCCGACAGCAGGTCAAAGTGGATGTTTTCAACCTGGCCGGGATTATGGCGGAAATCGAGAAAGACGCGCCGGCCTTTGCTGGTTTCCTGGTGGACCAGGAGGTCGATGATGGAGGAGCCGCCGGCCACTTTGCGCACGTCGAAGGGCCACTCATAGCCTTTCAAAAAGATCCTGGACAGCAGATCTGCTTCATCGGGGAAGTAGTCCTGCAAAAACTCCCGCTCGTTGCGGCCATCCGGATCGGTGGAGATGAAGCGCGGCAAAACCTGCATGTAGGTTCCGGAAACGTTCCACCGGGGAGAGAGGGAAGCGAGGCCGTACTGCCACTCGGTCAGGTTTTTTCCCGCTACCCCTGCTTCAAGGGCGACTCCCGTGGAGCCGAGCTGCGACTCGGGGTAGGAGCTGTCGGCGTAGATCCCGGCCGGCCCGCCCGTAGCATAGATCACATTTTTGCAGTTAAAGGCGACAAAGCGCCGCTCCGGGTCGCCGGGCGAAGACAGATCCAGGCAAAGCAGGCCGAAGAATTGATCGCCCTCGGTTAGAATCCTGATTACCTGCATGTGATCAAAAATGCGGATCCCCCTGGCGCGCACGGCTTGCTCTAGGCATTCAGTCATTTTCCGGGAAGTGTACGGCCCAATGCTGGTGGCCCTTTGACGGGGATCGTGATCTGTTTTGTAACCGACGTATTCGCCGTAGCGGTTTTGCGGAAATGGGACCCCTAATTCCACCAGCCTAAAAAACGACTGGCTGGACAGTGCAGCTTCGCACAGGGCGAGATCACCGTCAACGCATTGGCCGTCAAAGAGAGTCTGGGCCATTTCCCTGACGCTATCGGGGCTGCCGCCGGACAGGGTGAGCTTGTAATAGGTCTGCTTGTCCGAGCCGGTGTTGCGCGAGGTGCCGGCGTTCATGTTCTCGGTAACAAGGGCAATATCGGTCTGGCCAAAGCGGTGAAGGCAGTCGGCGGCATTGAGCCCTGCCGCTCCGCTGCCCACCACCACGGTATTAAAAGAATAGACCCGGATGCTGCAGTTGGATAAATGAATCGCTGCTTCGCTCATAGCTTACTCCCTTTCCAAGCGTATCTTAAAGCCGCTGAATATGCAAGCCTCCGTCAAGCTCCCGCCTG
>JAKOVL010000051.1 GCA_029782095.1 Bacillota bacterium
CCAAATTTTACATATACGGGCGACGGCCGGCTGTTGCGATTAGGTTTGCAGGCATATTCCCTCGGTATAGCTTACGAATTTGACCCCTATTTCGGACTGTCTATCTCCCGGGTAGACCCTCTGCCACATCAGCTTGAAGCAGTTTATGATTACCTTTTAAAACTAGCCCGGATCCGCTTTCTGCTGGCTGACGACGCCGGCGCGGGCAAAACTATTATGGCTGGTCTGCTTATCCGTGAGTTACAACTGCGTGGCCTGGCCGAGCGGATCCTGGTTATCTGCCCCGCGAACCTCTCTTTTCAGTGGCAACGCGAGCTGAAGGAAAAGTTTGATGAAAAGTTCATCGTTCTCAAGGGGGCTAATATCCGCGACCAGTTTGGCGTTAACCAGTGGCTGGAGCAGAACAAGGTGATTACCTCCCTTGATCTGGCCAAGAGGGAAGAGATCTTACCCGGGTTAAAACAGGTTCATTGGGATCTGGTGATCATTGACGAAGCTCACCGCATGTCCTGGACCCCGCCGTCGCGTAAAACTGCCCGCTATGCTTTGGGTGAAATCTTGCGCGATAACTCCGATCATATCCTTATGCTTACTGCAACACCACACAAGGGCGATCCGGAAAACTTTACCCTTTTTCTGCAGCTTCTGGATCGGGACGCCTACGCAGATGTCCGTTCTATTCACGAAGCAATGGAACGGCGCCGCGCTCCTTTTTACCTGCGCCGCACCAAGGAGGCCATGGTCTATTTCCCGGAACGTCAGGCTGACGGAACCTGGGTGGCAAAGAAGATTTTCACAAAACGCATACCCCATACGGTTAATTTTCAGATCGACGGTGCTGAATTTGAACTCTACCAGAAAATAACCCGTTTTGTGAAGAGGCAAAGCGCCAGGGCAGCCGCTCGGGGGGATGATCCGCGGGCTCGCGCTGTCGGCTTTCTCATGTCTCTTTACCAGCGCAGGCTGGCTTCCAGCACCTACGCCCTGCGCCAAAGCCTTGAAAACCGGGCTCGCAGGCTTGAAGAGGGGTTGAAACGCGCCCAAAAGCTGGTCATGACAGCCCCGCCTGACCTCCCTACCTCGGATGAATTGGAGGAAATGGAGGACTACGAACGTGAGAAACTGGAAGAACTGCTTGAAGCAATTACTTTAACCTCCAATGCTGAAGAAATTCTTGAAGAGATTAACGAGCTCAAAGAACTGGCTGCACAAGCCCAAGCTGTGGAAGAATCAGGCTCCGAGGCCAAGCTCTCCAAACTAAACGAGCTGTTGCATGAGGAAGGTTTCTTTGCCAATCGCAAGCAGCGACTGCTGATATTTACGGAGTTTAAAGATACACTCAACTACCTGGTGGAAAAACTTAAAGGATGGGGGTTCAGTGTCGGATATATCCACGGTGGGATGAGCCCGGGGTCTCGCGATGAGCCCGGCACCCGCCTCTATACCGAGCAGCAATTTCGCGAGGGGGCCATCCAGATACTGGTGGCTACCGAGGCGGCGGGAGAAGGCATTAACCTGCAGGTTTGCAACATTCTCTTTAACTACGACATCCCCTGGAACCCCAACCGCCTGGAGCAGCGGATGGGCCGGATCCACCGTTATGGACAGCTAAAAGACTGCTTAATCTTCAACTTCGTAGCTGTCAATACCATCGAAGGGCGAGTTTTGCGGCGTCTTCTGGAAAAGCTCCAGGAGATCAGAGATGCTTTAGATGATGATGCTGTTTTCAATGTTCTGGGTGAAGTGCTGCCTTCCGCTCATATGGAGCGTATTTTGCGCGACTATTATGCAGGCAAGCTAAGCGATGTAGATCTGGAAGAAAGGCTGCTGGAAAATGTTGATGAAAGCCGTTTCCGGGCAATCTGCCAAACCGCCCTGGAAGGGTTGGCTTCAAAAAAGCTTAACCTGGAGATGCTGGTCGAGCGGAGGGCCCGTGCCCGGGAGCGGCGCGTGGTTCCGGAAACAATTGCCCGCTTTTTTCGCGAGGCGGCAGCGTATATTCCCCTGGAACTGAAAATCGTAAAGGGAATGCCCCATACTTTTGAAGGTTTTCGGACACCGCCGGCTTTAAAGCGAATCGAACAGATACCCGGCTGGAAGTTGCCGCCGCTTGCTGCCCGTTATCCCCGCTGCTCCATGGAACGGGACACGGCGGAGAAACATAACCTGGAGTGGGTTACACCCGGCCATCCCTTGTTTGAGGCGGTGCGCAGGCATACCCTGGAGAGGGCCTTCAAAGACCTTGAAGTGGGAGCTGTTTTTTATTCACTGAATCATGAAGAGCCATCTCGTATCGATTTTTACCGCGCCCGGGTGGTAGACGGCCTGGGCAAAGCCGTGCATGAACGCCTCATTGCCGTGGAGCAGACCGGTTCGGGAAAGTTTTACTTGCGAGAACCCAATGTTTTAGGAAACTTTACTCCGGCAGATAGGCCCGGTGAACTTCCTGATCTGGCCAGGGCTCCTGAGCCATCAGCTTGGCTGCACGAAAAAGTGCTGCAGCCTTTTCTCGAAGAAACGCGTGCCGAACGCGTTGCCGAGGTCGAGCGTATCGCGACACATGTAGAGCTTTCTCTTACCGAACTGATACAGAAAGCCGATGAAGAAATCGGCAAAGCATATGGGGATAAGGAAAGGGGAATTCCCGGTGCCGAAGGCCGGCTGGCCCTGGCGGAGAACCGTCATGCGGAACTTTTAAACCGGCGAGAGCGCCGCCGCACGGAGCTTGCACAGCAGCGCTCTCTTACCCTGCAAGGAGTGGAACGTATTTCTTCCGTCCTTGTGCTGCCTCATCCCGAGCGCGAGGCGCCGGAGGTGCGCCGCATGCGG
>JAKOVL010000066.1 GCA_029782095.1 Bacillota bacterium
TCAGCAACAGGCCGACTAACAACAGCAGCGCCACTAAAAAAACGCTTCTTTTTAACAAAGTCTTGCCCTCCTTTTCTACTTCGTCTTGGGTTAAACAAGCGAACCTTATAACGCTTTCGGGCTTCCTGCTTTCACCTCCTTTTGTATCAAAAGTACTGGTCTCTATACTTAAAGATAATAAAACATAAAAAAGCACACGGACCTTCTTACCGGTGCTCCCTCATGCCTAGCAACTATGAGCAGCAGACAATCAGCATAATAATTAAATTTTATATTTATTCTAAAATTAAGCATTAACTGGTGTCAAGAACGCTATTCCATCAGGCTGCAGCGACAATTGCACCAAGGGATGGCCCTAACCTGAAATCAATTATAACAATTTTCTGTGATAAATGTCAATGTTCGCAAAGGTAAAAGTTTTTTTACGCCCTGAACAGCCATGTTGCATCCTTGCGCTTCAATCCTTAGCCGCAGCCATCTTACGGCTCCATTGGGAAATTAAAGCAGGAATCGCCACAGGGCCATCAGTCCCATCCCGGTAAGGACGGTTGCAAAAAGGCTGCGGGTCAGGTAAGCAACCAGGAATACGGGGAACGCCACCCAAATCCCGGGGTTGGCGGTAAAGCCCAGTTCAATTTTTTCTGCCGGAGCCAGCAGCGCCGGGCCGAGCAGCGCCGCCAGAACAGCCGCGGGGATATACGAAAGCCAGCGAATCAGCGGCGCAGGCAGGCTGCGCTTGGATAAAAGCAGTACCGGCAGCAGGCGCGGCAGAAAAGTCACCAGGGACATTAAGAAAACAGCCAAAGCGTAGTGGGCCGGTGTCATCGAGCTTTTTCCGCTCCCTTCTGCTGTTTTGCTTCTAGAAGCGCTCCTGCACTTGCCGCGATGAGGGTAGATAGGATAACATGCCAGTGCCCCAGGCCGCCCGCAAAAAAGGCGATGGAGAGAGCGGCAGCCAGAAAGGCGATGGCCGCCCGGTTCCAGTTTTCCAGCTGCATGACCAATAAAGCGATAAACATGGCCGGCAGGGCATAATCCAGGCCAAAAAGTTCAGTATCAACGGGGAGACGGCCGCAAATCCAGGCCCCGGCCAGGGTGCTGATTATCCAGGAGAGGTGGGATGATAGATTAAGGGCCATGAGGTAGGCGGCCGGCGGAGTGCCGTGCCGCCTGAAATAGGTGCTGTGCACGGCAAAGGTTTCATCGGTTAGCTCGTAGCAAAAAAGGACCTGCTGCCAGCGTTTCAACCGGCCCAGGTATGGGGCCAGGTAGGCGCTCATCAACAGGTGGCGCAGGTTGACCAGGAAAACGGTAGCCGCCAGGGCCAGCGGTCCCGCTCCTCCCTCAATCAGGCCCACGGAAATGAGCTGGGCCGAGCCGGCAAAAACAAAAACCGACATGGCTGTGGCGCTGCCGATGCCCAGCCCGGCGTTGGCGGCCAGTACACCGAAGGCAAAACCGATGGGAAAATAGCCCATGATAATGGGGAGGGCGGCGGCAATCCCCTGCAAGACCGGCTTAAAAACGGCTAATTTCTCCAGGACGCGTCTCCGGGCACTAATTTTTCTGGTTCCTCCCGCTAGATTGCTGGAAAAATATAAAGTAAGTTATTCGCCGGGACAGGCAAAATTCCTTTAACTAAATTTGACTGCGAAAACCGCCGGTGGGGCACCATGCCGGGCTTCGCCCGGTCCAGGCCTCTGGAGGGATCTCATAGCCCGGCATAAAAGCGAAGCTATTTTTCCAGCAATCCTGCTTCGCTACCCCACAAACCGCCCGAACAGGATAAAAGCGACGGTAATACAAAAAGGTATGAGCAAAGTTAGGGGTATCCCGGAACGGGCAAAGTCTTTGATCGTAAAATAGCCGGAAGAATATGGGATGACATTGGTCGGGCTGGAGGTAACCAGCAGGAAAGCCATAGAGGTGGCCACCGCCACCGGCCCCGCCAGCAGCCACGGATCGAGGCCAAAATCGGCGGCCAAGGCGATCACTAAGGGCACCAGGATGATCCCGGTCACCGTGTTGCTGGAGAAAAACACTTTTAACAGCTCCACAAATAAGACCGCCAAAAAAATGCGCGGCGCCAGGCCCAGGGTGCCGATAGGGGAAAAAGCAAGGGCTGCCAGCCAGCGTGCGGCGCCGGTCTGGTAAATGACCGCTCCCAGGGAAAGGCCGGCGGCAATCAGGACAATGCCTCCCCAGTCAACATCCTGCTGCGCCTCTTTCCAGGAAATTACGTTAATTCCCGGCAGAAAGAAACAGATGGCCGCGGCAAGGGCCACCGCCTCGATGGGGATGGAATACCCGGCCAGGTGCAATAACAGGGGATCCCCCACCCAGAATAAAACCGCTGCGGCAAAAATAATGAGCGCTTTAATTTCCGCAGCGCTTAAAGCCCTTGACGGCGCTTCCATTAAAACAGCCTTCTCCGCCGGTTGAGTTAGTTCCTCCGGGGGAAATACGCGCAGCAGCACCAGGTAGGCCAGGGGCAGGATGAGGAGGGCCGCAGGCACCCCCACGACCATCCAGCGCAGAAAATCAATCTGTATTCCGGCCAGGTCTTTTAAATAGCCGAGGGCGACTAGGTTGGCGCCGTTGCCTACAGGCGTGGCGATGCCGCCTATGGCCGGCCCCCAGGCGATGGCAATCATCAGGGCCCGGCCGAAATTACTGCGCAAAGGCTCCGCTTCCACCCTGCGTAAGATATTCAACCCCACCGGCAGCAGGATGGCGGATACAGACATGTTCACAATCCACATGGAGAGCGCCGCACCGATTAGCAGAAATGTAAAGATGAGCCTGCGCGGCCGCAGGCCAACCCGGTTTAAAATGAGCGCCGTGAGCCGGTCCGCCAGCCCGGATCTGGTTAAACCCGAGGAGATAATCAGGACCCCAATAAAGAAAACGATTACAGGGTTGCCGAAACCGTAGCTGACCGTCTCCCCGAAGGAGGCCAGCCCCAATAAAGGCACCAGCAGCATTCCCGCCAGGGCAGCCACGGCAAAAGGAAGCGCTTCGGTCATCCATAATATGATCACAAAGGCCAGCACGCCCAGGGCCGCTTTTCCCGCCCCCGTCAGCGCCACCGGCTCAACCGATCCAGCAGGCAGCTGCTCCAAAGGCAGCAGATTCACCAGCACCAGGACCGCTGCTGCTCCCAAAAGCGCCATGAAATTATTCTGGCGGCGGTGCTCTGGCTTGTTCAAAGCTGTGTCAGACAAAGGTACACCCCCCGGCAGATTAGTTGCTGCCATCATTATAGCGGTTGCCCGGGAAAGTTGTAAAATCAATGTTGCCTATAGATGGATCCGGGGAATTCCGGTAAAATCCCAATGATGCAGAGGTACTGTTTATCTGGATTGCAAGGCATACTTACACGGCGGAGCTGCTCAATCTCCCCGGGGCGGCCCGGAGGTGAATATCTCTCAGTTTGCAGCCACAGCGGCCGTCCACAAAGCTGGAAGAGCAATGCGCAATAAAACCGCACCACGTGCCCATAGAAGCAGCTTCCGGTTTGCGCTATTTGCTGCAAAGAAATGAAAAAATCCCACTGAACGGCAAGATGCTGCGCGCTGCTCAGGCTTGCTTATAGACAATGTCGCCCTGCCTGACCTTGTCCTGCACTTTCAAGCCAACCAAGTCGCCAGGTCTGGCTTCATCAATATTCCGATGATCAACCTGCATTGATTTAACTGTCTGCTCCACCTCTGTTTTGGGGCCGGCTATTTTGATGCGCTCCCCTACTTTTAGTGCGGCTGACAGTTCAATAATGGCCACGGAAATTTTACTGTAATAGTGGTTAACCCGCCCAATCTCTTCCCATTCCATAGCCAGCATCACTCTCCCAATTTGTGATCGAACTCATGGGACTAATTCTACGGATGCCAGATATATCCTGCACGGAGCAGGTAAAAATATTTACCTTTGCGAGAATGATCCAATCCAATCGAGGGAAAAGTATAGGTTGAAAGGGGGTGAACCAGTGGAAACCGCCAGACCGCTCATAATCAAGTATATTTATATCGCTGCTATAAGCATAATTTTCTTGACCTATCTGCAGGTTCCCTCCATCTCCCTGGGCGCCTCCCTAATCCTGTCCGTGTTTATTACTCTGGCCCTTTATTTTGCCGGAGATCGATTTCTGCTGCCGCGCTTTGGCACGGTGGCTTCCGCCATAGCCAATTTTGTTATTGCAGCGGTGATCTTTTCCCTGGCCAATGCCTTTGTGCGCGAACCTGTTCATACGGGAACAATCCTGGCCGCCTCAGCCGTAATCGGTGTAGCTGAGTGGTTTTACTTCCGCTACGTGCTCGGTGAAGCAACGCCGGTCGCAGAAGGTGAAGATTTCAGCTCGTTTGCGGAATTCCTGGGAGAACCGGCCCCGGGAAACGAAGCAGAAAACCCGGGTGCAGAAGGTGGCCAGCCCCAGGAACACCATGACCAGCCGGACAACCCTGAAAGTGAAGGATAGGTGGCGGGCTTTAGTAAGCCCCGGAGCATGATAGCCGCATCCGGCGCCGGTGCGGCTATTTGCTTCACCTGAGGCGGTGGCAGGGCTGGATAAGAGCCAGGGCGCGCCGGTCCGGCACTTCAAAGGAGCAGCTATGAAGAGCAACGATCATAAACATAATAGCGGGCGCACTGCGGTTATGGAGCCGGCAGCGCCGCCCGATCCTTCGGTGGGGCGTTTTCTGGCAGCGGTGCTGCCCCAGGTGGCGCGGGAGCTTAAACGCTGGAGCAAAAAGCTCGACGACTGCAGCGACTGGTCCCTGCTCAGGCAGGCGGTCCTCAGCCTGAAGCACAAAAAGTTCCATGCACAGGGGGGTTGTTTTTATGCCCTCTACAACCCCCGCTATTCCAGGCAGCTGGTAAAGCTGATTGTTGCCCTGCAAACCATTAGCGACTACCTGGACAATCTCTGCGACCGGGGCGGCATCTACGATGAGGCGGCCTTCCGCTGCCTGCATCATGCCCTGCTGGACGCTCTGAGCACCGGGCCGCCTCAAAAGCGTGACTACTACCGTTTCTACCATGCCCGCAATGACGGCGGCTACCTGCAGGCGCTGGTGGAAGAATGCCGGAACATCGTTTCAACCCTGCCCGCCTACCCCGCAGTGCAGGGCGAGGTGCTGCGGCTCGTTTCCCTGTACAATGACCTGCAGGTCTATAAACATCTCCATCCCCAGGTGCGCCAGACCCGCCTCAAGCGCTGGTTCCGCGAAAAGGGTACTGCTTTCTCCCCTTCCATCTACTTCTGGGAATTCGCCGCTTCGTCAGGCTCAACCCTGGCCGTTTTCGCCCTGCTCGGTGCAGCGACTGCACCGCAAACAACCGCTGAAGATGCGCGCCGACTGGTGCGGGCCTATTTTCCCTGGATTTGCGGCCTGCATATTCTATTGGATTACTGGATCGATCAGGAAGAAGACCGTAAAGGCGGCGACTTTAATTTTGCCGCCTGTTATCCTTCTTCCGAGATGGCGGCGCTGCGGCTGCACCTTTTCCTAAAAAAATCGCTGGAGAAGGCTTCCCGCCTGCCGCACCCCTCCTTCCACCGGACCATTGTCCGCGGGCTGCTGGCCGTCTACCTTTCAGACCCCAAGGTGGCCCGGCAGGGGTTCGGGACAACCGCCCGCTCCCTTCTCAATGCCGCCGGCCCGGAAACAAAGCTTCTTTACCGTCTCTGCCTGCTCCTGCGCCGGACCAGGATTCTGTAGCCGCCTCTCTGAAAAGAAATCAGCACTCCCGGTCAGGGGCATCACCGCGATAGATCGATTGCAGCAGGTAGAAGGATTTCTTTTTGCGGTAGCGGTAGTCCAGAAGTCCCTTCAGGTTGTAGTAAGGGACGGGGTTGTCTTCCAGGTATTCGGGACAGTAGAAATCTTTAAAAATCCAGGGGGACCATCCGGCGAAGTATGGTTTGGCGGAAAAGTTTCGCCATTTCGTTTGCAGCAAATATTCCTGGTACTCCTCGGTGTGGCCCCACGGCGGCGGCCAGCGGTCCGTATGGCTGCCGTAGACGCAATCTGCCCCCGTTTCAGAGACGAGAATCGGTTTGCCGGGGTAGCGGCGATGCAAACATTCGATAAACTTCTTCTCCTGGCCTGGCCTGCCGTAGTACCAGCCAAAATATTCGTTTACGGCAATGACGTCGGCCACGTTAAAAGAGCGTTCAAAGGCAACGGTAATTACCGGAAAGGTAAAGGCGGCATAGGCTACCGGCCGGGTGCGGTCGAACTGCAGCAGCTCTTCTTTCAGCCAGCGCAGCGCTTTTTCACCGGCAGGGCTGACCGTCCAGTTTTCATTGCCGATGCCCCAAAAAACGATGGAAGGATGATTGGCGTCACGCTCCACCATTTTCAAAAGGGCCGCCCGTGCTTTCAGCAGCAAGTTGGGACGCTGCAGCTGAGATGCGGCCAGAGCGATCAGCTCCGGCCAGCGGCGCAGCGACTTCACCTGGCGATCATAAATCGACTTGGATCCGATATACTTGACGATGCCGCCTCCGGCCTGGTAGAGGGGAATCTCCTCCCAGGCATAGAGACCGATACGATCGCAGCAATCCAGGGTGGAGGTATGGTGCGGGTAATGGGCCAGGCGGACATAGTTGGCCCCCATTTCCCGGATCATCTCCAGTTCGCGGCGCGAGGCTGCTTCGGTCATGGCCAGGCCGTCGGTCCGGTTTTCCTCGTGGCGGGAAATGCCTTTAAGAAACACCGGGCGGCCGTTAATCTTTATTTTCGTCCCCTCCACGGAGACGCTGCGGAAACCGAAGGTAACGGCCGCCTTTTCGCCGGGGTGTTCCACGGAGAGGGTATAGAGGTGGGGGGAGTCCGCCTCCCACGGCAGCGGATCAGGGAGGCGCAGTTCCGCCATGGCCGCACCCACGCTTTCTCCGGCGGCAAAAACAAGGGGCGCCGCGGCGGCGGCGCAGCAGTCGCCGGCCGGATCATACAGGTTTAAGCGAACCTCCACCGTGGCCGGCGTCGCCGTATGGTTGCGCCGGTAGAAAAGGGCCCTTACCTGCACCAGCCCCGTTTCACCTACCACCGCAGCTTCAGGACGCAGCTTGAAACAGGTGATGGGCGGGCATCCTTCCAGGAAAACACTTTTGTGGAGACCGCCGAAAAGATGCCAGCCGGGGTGAAAACCTTCATATAATTTGGGCGGCAGGGAGTCGTAATCGACCCGGTTGTCCACGCGCACGGTGAGAACATTTTCAGCCCTCGGCCGCGCCGCCCGATCGACGGCAAAATAAAAGGGCAGGTAGCCGTCTTCACTGCGCCCCAGGTAGATCCCGTTCAGCCAGACGTCGGTTTGATAAAAACTGCCCATAAAAGCCAGGCGCAGCCACCGCCCCGAGGCGGTCATTTTTTCGTCCAGGGTAAAAGTTCTCTGGTACCAGACCGCCCCTTCATAGCGGCGCAAGGGGCTCTCCGCCGTATTAAAGCAGCCGGGCACTGCTACAGCTTCGCTGTCTTCCGGGGTAAAGCGCTGCTTCTGCCACTGCTCCTCCTCTCCTCTCCCCTCCCTGTCCACGCGAAAGCGCCACGTTCCGTCCAGCGATAAACGGGGATGATCGGTTTGCGCAAAATATCCCGGATAAGGCATCCCGTTTTCCAGCAAGTACGGCGTTCCTGCGCAGCGCCTCACTTGAATGAAGTCATCCGCCCCGTCCACCCGGGGCGCCCGGAAAGCGCGGCGGTAAAAAAAATGGTAAACTGCAGCGAGAACGGCGATGATGATCACTGCCGGCAGCGCTAAGAGCCAGTGCATGGACTTGATCCTCCTTTGCTTCCCCTCCCATGGCTTTGCCCGAAAACAATGCGGGCTTGCCAAATTGTACTGCCATTACTTCGCGAATAAAAGTTTAAATCCTTTTTAATGCGCTACTATTCAAACAAATCAGGCTATTGCTGATAACCGGCGGTCTCCGCTCTGGGAGAATAAGTTGTCCACCTGTACCGGCGGATCATGTTTTATTAAAATAAAAAAACGGGGGCACCATGTTGATGCCTCCGCCTGTATGTTCTTTATGTCCACCGGCCGGCCGTTTTACAGGTGGGGCGCCACCTTGTCAGCCAGCGCCTGCTTGGACATGGCTCCGCTAAAGCTGTCCACAGCCTTGCCGTTTTTAAACAAAATCATGGTGGGGATGCCCATGACTTCAAAACGGGAAGCCAGGCCGGGATTTTCATCCACATTTACCTTGACCACTTTCAAACGGTTGGCGTACTCTTCGGCAAGCTCCTGCAACGCCGGTGCGAGCATTTTGCAGGGGCCGCACCAGGGCGCCCAAAAATCGACCAGTACCGGCAATGAAGATTGTTCCACTTCAGCCGCAAAAAGCGACTCTCCTATTTCTTTTACTATGGCCATCTTTCATCACTCCGCTACAAATTTTTATCTTGAAGACAATGCCATTGTATACCAGGGCGCGGTGTGGATCAACCGCTGCCGGCAATAAATCTGAAACTGAAAGCGGCCCTTGGCTCCAAATGCAGCCTGTCAAAAAGATTCTCCGGCCCGGGCCAGGACAGCTTCGGCAATGTGGCTTAGACGGGTGCGGGCCGGGGTTTGCGGCAAAACCTGCAGGGCTTGCAGGGCTGCTTGCCTGGCCTGATCAGCCTTGCGTGCAGAGTAGTCCAGGGCGCCGCTTTCTCTGACCGCGCGGCGGATACTCTCACGCAGCCCCGGAGAGAGCATTATCCGCCGGGTCTTGAGGGCTTCCAGCAAGCGGCGGAAGCGTTCTTGCCTGCGGGCCAGGTAAATTAAAGGCAGGGTGATGACCCCCTGCTCCAGGTCAGCCCCCACCGGCTTCCCCAGCTTCTCCGGATAGTCCTTAAAGTCAAGAATATCATCGACAATCTGAAAAGCCTGGCCCAGATTAAAGCCGTATTCGCGCAGCGCCCTGATATGCGCCGGCACAGCCGTGCCTATTCTGCCTCCAGCCTCGCAGCAGGCCGCCAGGAATTGCGAGGTTTTAAGATAATTGCAGCGAAAATATTCCCGTTCACTGATGCTGTAGTCATATGTCTTCTCCAGTTGCAACGCCTCCCCGCGGCATAGCAGCATCACCGAACGAGCCATCAGGGGCAGCAGGGTCCAGCTCTGCTCCAGGCCGCTGATCAGGTCAAAAGCCCGGGAGAGTAGAAAATCTCCCACCAGGGTGGCTGAACGGCTCTCCCAGCGGCTGTGCAGGGTGGCCTGGCCGCGCCGCCTATCCGCCCTGTCGATGATATCATCGTGAATCAGTGATGCGGTATGAATCAGCTCCACAGCTGCCGCCACACTGACCAAAGCCCGGCGTTTCGAGGCATTTCTCTCTTCGCCGGAAACCCTTCCCGAAAGAAGAACCAAAAGGGGCCTGATTTTTTTGCCGCCGGCCAGCGGCAGGTGATCCACCATTTCCTGCAAAAGGGGAAACGGGGTGGCCAGAGAATCCTTAATCAATTGATCTACCTGGTTCAGCAGCGGATCGGCAGCAGCACTGAGGGTAAGCACCGTTGATGTCATCAAATTCCTCCCAGGGGTACCGGTAACAATATTCTTCCTGAAAAAGAACACAAACATACAAAGGTCCCGCCCGGGTGCCGGGGTGAATACCGGGCAAAGCAGGGATAAGTTTTTTTATATGGAACAGTATAGTTTAATTAAAATTTAACTAGCAGGCCTGGAGGTTAGCATATGTGGAACCCGAAGTATGAAGGCATGGACAGAGAAGCACTGGAAAAACTGCAGTACCTGAGATTAAAGCAGACTCTGGAGCGGGTCTACCAACTGGTGCCCCATTATCGCAGCAGTTTTAAACGGGCGGGCCTGGAGCCGGGAGATGTCCGCAGCCTGGAAGACCTGGCCAAACTTCCCTTTACCATAAAGGACGACCTGCGGGACAACTACCCTTACGGACTTTTTGCCGCCAGCCTGGGAGAAGTGGTGCGGATCCACTCCTCCTCGGGCACCACCGGCATCCCCACGGTGGTCGGCTATACCCGCGCTGACCTGGAAATCTGGTCGGAGCTGATGGCGCGCACCCTGACCGCCGGTGGCGGGGGACCGGACTCGGTGGTGCATATTGCCTACGGCTATGGGCTCTTTACCGGGGGGCTGGGGGTGCACTACGGGGCGGAAAAAATCGGCGCCACTGTAGTGCCGATATCGGGAGGCCAGACCAGGCGCCAGGTGCGGATGATGAAAGACCTGGGCACGACCCTGTTGGCCTGCACTCCCTCCTACGCCCTTTATATCGCCGAAACCATGGCTGAGATGGGTTTAACCCCCCGGGATCTGCAGCTTCGCTCGGGCGTTTTCGGGGCCGAGCCCTGGTCGGAAAATATGCGCAGCGTCATCGAAGAAAAACTGGGCATCGACGCCTACGATATCTACGGCTTGAGTGAAATTATCGGCCCCGGCGTGGCTTACGAGTGCCCGGCCAAAGATGGCCTGCACTTCAGTGAAGACCATTTTATCGCCGAAATTATTGACCCCGCCACAGGGGAAGTGCTGCCGGAAGGGGCCACCGGCGAACTGGTGATCACCACCATTACCAAGGAGGCGCTGCCGCTGGTGCGATACCGCACCCGGGACATTACCTCTCTAAAACGGCAGCCCTGTCCCTGCGGCCGCACTCATACCCGCATGGCTAAAGTCAGCGGACGCTCCGACGATATGCTGATCATCCGCGGTGTGAACGTCTTTCCCTCGCAGGTGGAAAGCATTTTGCTGGAGATTGGCCAGACCGCTCCCCATTACCAGCTGGTTGTCGACCGCAGGGGCTCCCTGGACACCCTGGAAATATGGGTAGAGGTATCGGAGCAGATGTTTTCCGATAAGGTTAAGGGCCTGGAGCACCTGGAAAAAGTGATTAAAACTGAAATAGACAATGTGCTGGGCGTCTCCGCCACGATCAAACTGGTGGAGCCGAAAACAATTCCGCGCAGCGAGGGCAAGGCCCAGCGGGTGATCGATAAAAGAAAGATGTAGCGCCCGGCGCGGCTTCAAGCGGCCGCCGCCGGCAGGCAAACAGTAAAGGAGGAAACCGGTATGGTTAAACAAATCTCGATCTTTCTGGAGAATAAGTGCGGCCGGCTGGTCCGGGTGACCCAGGTCCTGGGTGAAGCCGGCATCAACATCCGCGCTCTTTCCATCGCCGACACATCTGATTTCGGGATCCTGCGCCTGATCGTGGATCAGCCCGATAAGGCCCTAAAGGTCCTCAAGGAGAAAGGCTTCATGGCCACGGCCACGGAAGTAATCGCCGTGGAAGTGCCGGACATTCCCGGGGGCCTGGCTGCTGTCCTTTCCTACCTGGAGCAGGCTTCGATTAACATTGAATATCTCTACTCTTTTGTCGAAAAACCGGCCAAAGACGCCCTCATCCTGATGCGCGTAGAAAATATCGCCGAGGCTCTGCGGGTATTGCAGGAAAATAATGTACCGGTTATCGAGGGCGAACGTATTTATGCCATGTAACGCATCGTGGAAAGCGAGGTGGCTGACCATGAGTGACCGGGTCGTTATGGCCGGCAACGAGGCCATTGCCCGGGGCGCCTATGAAGCCGGGGTCCGGGTGGGCACCGCCTACCCGGGTACACCGAGCACAGAAATCTTGGAAAACCTGGCGCGCTATCCAGGGGTGGAGTGCAACTGGTCTCCCAATGAAAAAGTGGCGCTGGAGGTGGCCGCAGGCGCTTCCATGGAGGGGGCGCGGGCACTGGTGGCCATGAAGCACGTGGGGGTCAACGTAGCCGCGGATCCATTAATGACCCTCTCTTACACCGGCGTGGGCGGCGGATTGGTCTTGGTCTCAGCCGATGATCCGGGCATGCACAGCTCCCAGAACGAGCAGGATAACCGCCACTACGCCCGCTTCGCCAAGATCCCCCTGCTGGAACCGGCGGACAGCCAGGAAGCCAAGGATTATGTTATAGCCGCGCTTGGCTTGAGCGAGCGCTTCGATACTCCGGTAATGCTGCGTACCACTACCCGCATCTCCCATTCGCGCAGTATCGTCACCCTTGGCGAGCGGGTGGAGCTGCCGGTGAACGGGTTTAAAAAGAATCCGGCCAAGTATGTCATGCTGCCGGGCTTTGCCCGCAGGCGCCACCCCCTGGTGGAGCAGCGCCTGGAAGCGCTGCGCCGCGAGGCGGAAGCAAGCCCCCTGAATCGCATTGAGCCCGGCGATTCCTCCCTGGGCATTGTCTGCTCCGGCATCGCCTACCAGTATGTGCGGGAAGCGCTGCCCGGGGCTTCCGTGCTAAAGCTGGGCTTTGTCCATCCCCTGCCGCACGGGCTGGTTCGCCGCTTCGCCGCCATGGTCAAAGAAATAGTGGTGGTGGAAGAGCTGGACCCGTTCCTGGAGGAGCAGCTGCAAGCCCTGCACCTGGGTGTGCCGGTAAAAGGAAAAGCGCTCTTTTCCCTGCTGGGAGAGCTGGGCACGGAACAGGTGCGGGAGCAGCTGTTGGGACAAAAAGGGGAGCTGATTACCGTTCCGGAGGAAATCCCGGGCCGACCCCCGGTGATGTGCCCCGGCTGTTCGCATCGCGGTGTTTTCTATACCCTGAACCGGCTCAAGTTAAATGTCATGGGCGATATCGGCTGCTACACCCTGGGGGCCCTGCCGCCCCTGGAAGCCATTGATTCATGCATTTGCATGGGCGCCAGCATCGGCGCCGCCCTGGGCATGGAAAAAGCCGATCCCTCTGCATCGCAAAAAACAGTGGCGGTCATCGGCGACTCCACCTTCCTTCACTCGGGGATGGCGCCCCTTCTGGACGCGGTCTACAACGGCGCCGCCATCACCGTGTTGATCCTGGACAACGGCACCACCGCCATGACCGGGCACCAGCACCACCCCGGCACCGGGTATAACCTGCAGGGACAGCCTGCGCCGGCGGTGGACCTGGAGGCGCTGTGCAAAGGCCTGGGCGTGCGCCGCGTGGTCACCGCCGATCCCTTTGACCTGAAGCGGTTCCGGGAAATTGTCAAAGCAGAACTGGCCGCCGGCGAGGTGTCGGTAATTATTGCCCGGCACCCCTGTGTCCTGCTCAGCCGCTCCTTCAAGGAACCGCTGCAGGTAGACCCAGAATTATGCAGCGACTGCGGAAACTGCCTGCGCTTAGGCTGCCCGGCCTTAAGCCGGCAGGGCGGCAAAGCGGCCATTAACGAGGCCATTTGCACCGGCTGCGACCTCTGCCGGCAGCTCTGCCGCTTTGAAGCCATCCAGTCCCGGGCGGAAAAGAAAGAAGGTGAAGGGGATGCCTAAAGCCGATATTTTAATCTGCGGAGTGGGCGGCCAGGGCACCATCCTGGCCGGAAAAATTATTGCCGCAGTGGGCCTGGCGGAAAACCTGGAAGTGAAAACCGCCGAAACCCACGGTATGGCCCAGAGGGGGGGCAGCGTCATCACCCACGTCCGCCTGGGCGAAAAAGTATATTCTCCCTTGATCCCGCCCGGCGACGCCGGCTTCCTGCTCTCGTTCGAGCAGCTGGAGGCGCTGCGCTGGCTTCCCTTTCTCTCTCCCACGGGTACGGCCATCGTTAACACGCAAGTTCTGGAGCCTCTGCCGGTCTTGACCGGCCAGGCCGCGTACCCGGAGGGCATCCTTGAAGAAATTAAAAGCAAGGTCAGGCGGCTCATCGCCGTGGACGCCCTGGCGCTGGAGCCGGTGCGGCGCAACCCCCGCACCGTCAACACCCTGCTGCTGGGCATCCTCGCCTCCCTGCTGCCCTTCCCCCGGGAAAGCTGGGAACAAGCACTGGTGCAGTTGATTCCGCCGAAGCATTTGCCGATTAATGAACAGTCTTTCGCGGCGGGGTGGGAACTTGCAGCCAGTAAGGGTTAGCTCCCGTCAGCAACTGAGGGGACGTTTTTATCGATTAAATCCCCCTATGGGGCCGTCCCAAAATTCCATCTGATATTTCCTAAATCCCTTTGCTGGTACAATAACAGCTTGCTTCAAAGAACAAACTTAAGGGGTCATCCCAACTGAATTTTGGGACGACCCCTTTCTGGCTTTCACACATCTACTCCCCCCTTTCCTAAAGGGGGGCAGGGGGGATTAAGGATATGGCAAACTCTAAGCTAAGGAATGGCGAACAACTTTTCAATGTTAAATGAGAGTCCCGGAAAACTGGGATGGCTGAAGTCGCCCCCAGCAGCTCGCGCTACCGATACATAGTGCCCATCTTTAAGCTCATATACTTCAATAAATCCGCCTTCCGGGTCTAAGATCCAGTAATGGGGTACTCCCGCCGCCTGGTAATGGTTTAGCTTAATCACCCGATCCTTTCTACTGGTGGAAGGTGAGACAACCTCTACGATTAATTCAGGCAGGACATCTACGGGCGTATATTTGGCCAGGCGGCTGCCGGGCCAGTAAAGCAGATCCGGCTGCACCACATAATACTCGCTTAAAGACAGATCCACGGGAGCGTAAAAAACTTCACCCCCGGGATCGACCTCCTTAAAGTAATCCTCCAGGAGGCGATACATTCTTTTGGAAACCCGCTGATGGTGCAGGGAAGGGGAAGGATCCCGCGTCAACATCCCGTCAAGAATTTCAAACCGAAATCCCGGTTCTTCGGGAAGGGCTGCATAATCCTCGTGGGTCAGCTTCTTATGGGGCCGGTATGAAGTAGGCTCTTCCCTGGCAATAGCAGCAGCATCCCCGGCAAGGGCTTTCAGCACCTCCTCTTTGTTGTAGCGGTACTGCCTGCTGCCAATCTTGACAAAGGGGATTCTCTTTTCCCGGGTATATCTCCAGATTGTATCCACGGAAAGGCCGATCGCGTCGGCTAACTCCTGGGCTGTAATCAATTCTTCACTGGAGCCCAATATTCCCACCTCCCCTTGAGTTGAGCTTACAACAATTGTTAACTATTGTCAATTTGATCAGGCCAGGCTGGCAACTTCAAGGCAGGACAATTTTTCACGGGGACTGGTATTCCGCTTGCTTCTCCGGTAGATCAGGCCGCTCTTCCCTTGCGGCCAGCCCTGTCAGGGTAAAAATTAAAGGCGCCAGACAGGTGGCCCACAGGCCGGCCAGGGTGTAGCGGGCCAGATCCCACACGCTCCCCGGCGGCAGGATTGCCTTGAGTGGATTAACTATGACAAGCAGTACTACCAGCCCGACCGCTAGCTTGAGCGCATGCTGATACCACCGCCCCTGCGGGTTAAAGCGGAACCATTCATTTTGCATGACGTAACCGAGAGAGGTGCCGGCCAGGAATCCGACCACCTTCAGGGGGTCTTCACCGGGGATATGACGGGCCGACAGCAGGGCGGCCAGGGCAAAAATGGCAGCCAGGGCTCCCAGCAGAACCGGGGACGGCAGGTGCGGCCGAAAAGCGCGGGAGCCCAACCTGGCCCTGAACCCGAAAACCAGAACCAAAAAGAGGAAGCCGAAAAGCAGGCCGCCGATGATATCACCGGGGAAATGCACCCCCAGCACCATGCGCGACAGGCCTACCAGCGACACCGCAGCAGCGGCGCAGATCCAGAAGATCCTGTGTTGAAGGCGCACCGCCAGGTAGCCCCACACAACCATCACCGATAGGGTGTGCCCGCTGGGAAAGGCATGGCTGTCCAGCAGTTCCACGCCGGGCACATCTGGCCGGGGCTCGGCGAACGCTTCCTTGAGAAAATGGGTATAGATCCCCGCAAAGAGGAGCACCAGCATGGCGCGAAAACCGAGGGATTTGTCCATACACCAGTAGATGGCCGTGATTAAGAGCACATGCCCTTCATCATCTCCAATAAATGTGAAGGCGCGGAAGAGGTAGTACACCGCGGTGTGGCGAGTCCATTCGTTCAGCCGGATAATAAATTCATTGTGGCGCAGCGGCTCCCAGAACACTATCAAGGCCAGGGCCAGCAGCGCCGCCGCCACCCAGATCAGGCGGCGCCAGAAAAGCTCGCGCCGCCAATTGGTCGAAAAATAGTGTCTATTCATAACCGCTTCATAACCGCTCCTTTCTCCGCCGTGCGGCCTTTGCAATTGCAAATATTCTATACGTTTGGCCAAATACCTACTAAATGTAGTGCAAGTATAAAAAATATATTAACCCTGTATGATCCTTTAATGACCACTGGGGGTACAAAAATTTCTAAAGGTGCGGCGGCGAAAAACGAGCGCACTACTGGAGGTAAGGTTCATTTTTTTTACACAAAAACCAATGCCCCGGGGTTGTACGCCCCGGGGCATTGACTATGCAGCAGAAGGGGTGCCGAAACTGGCGGCAGTCCCTCCCGGGCAAAACTTGATCTCTTCTAGCACGGCCCCAGGGGCAGACCGCTGATGCCGAACTCACCGGCAATGGCCGCGGTGACCCGATCCAGTTCTTTGGCCCTGGCGTCATCCAGGGGTTTAGGCTGGTGAGTCTCCAGGATTTCTTTAACCCGCTCCTGGGCCCGGGCGAAGGTGTCTTTGCCGCCGGCAGCGACCCAGTTATTGCGATCCCGCCGATCGATCACCGGCGACGGGGTGTAGGGCTCTTTCTTGAACCAGGTCATGGTGTGCTCCGTGGTCAGGTAGTCACCGCCCGGTCCCAGCTCTGTGATCAGATCCACGGCCAGGGCTTCGTCGGAGCAGTCCACGCCGCGATCCAGGCGCAGGGCCATGCCGCAGATCTCGTTGTCGATAACCAGCTTCTCCAGGCTGATGCAGCTGACAAAGTCCAGGGCGCCGGCGCCGGAAATCATATTGATGCCGGCCAGCAGGGCCACCACGCCGCTCATGCCGGTCTCCAGGCCGGCCTGGGCGTCCACCACCTTGGCGTCGCTCAAGCCCGCGTAGGTATGGGTCGGCAGGCCGAAATACTTGCCCATCTGGGAGTAGGCGACGGCAATCATCGTCGCCTCCATGGCGCTCAAAGGAGTGGTGCCGAAGCGCATGTCGAAGTGCACCGGGGCGCCGCCGTAGACCACCGGCGTGCCGGGGTTGACACACTGGGCCAGAACGATGCCGCTTAGGGTCTCAGCGGTATGGACCACGATGGACCCGGACAGTGTCGCCGGGGAGGCGGCGCCGGGCATGGGCATGGAGACCGTCTCCAGGGGCAGGCCGTAGCGGGCGCAGTCGATGATATTCTGCGAACTGATATGGGTCCACTTCAACGGCGGCGAGGGGCAAATGTCAAACACCGCGATAGGCTTCTCTTTTAACTGATCGTAACCGCCGGCTATTACGGCCAGCATCTCCCGCATATGCTTAATGCCGTGCACACTGAAAGCCCCGGTAATGATCGCCTTGGGCGAGTTCTTCAACAATACATAGAGGCGGTAACTGTCGCCGATCAGCTTGGGCACATCGTAGCAGACCACGGAGGTGGACTGCAGGGTGATGTTGTCCAGGGCATCGTTTACTTTGGAGATGGCGGCCAGGTCGCGCGCCTCCGACTGGCGCACCGTCTTCCCGTCGGACTCCATGAATTTAATGGCCGCGGAGCCGGGATCAAAATGCACATTCGTGCCGCTTAACAGGGCCGCCGGCTCGCCTTCGCGGTTGTAAAGCTGGATCGAAGAAGGCGCTTTCCTGATCGCGTCGTTAACCATGTCGGGCTTGAATTTGACCACGTGTTTATCAAAGTCAACCGTGGCCCCATGCTCCTGCAAAATTTTCAGGGCTTCTTCCGACTCGAATTTTACACCGGCATGCTCCAGGACATGCAGCGCCTTTTCATGGATCAGCCGGATCTGATCATCGCTTAAAAGGCGCAGCTTCGGCTGGCCCTCAAAGGTAAACTTTCCCATTTTATCCCTCCTCAATAGGTTGTCCAAATCAGGTTAAAGAAAACACTTCAGCGCTCTCTATTCCGGCGCCCCGGGCGGGCGCCGGAATAGAGGCCAGGGGGAACAGTCCTCAACCTCGTGATGATCCCACTCTTTCAACCGACATCAGGTGCCGGGCCGGAAAATGAGTTTTCTCACTGCCAACCTCTCACCTTTTACTTCTTTACCAGGCTGCGCGCCACTTTGACTGCGTCGATGGCGTTTTCGGCAAATCCGTCCGCACCGATGGAGTCGGCCCAATCCTGGTTAACCGGCGCGCCGCCCACCAGGACCTTTACGTTCTGGCGCAGCCCCTCTTTTTCCAGGGCTTCAATTACTTTTTGCTGCTCGGGCATGGTCGTGGTCAGGAGGGCGGAAAGACCCAGTATATCGGGCTTAAGTTCTTTTACTTTGCTAACAAAAGTGTCGCAGGGCACGTTGACCCCAAGATTATGCACTTCAAACCCGGCGGCAGTAAGCATGGAGGCGACCATGTCTTTGCCGATATCGTGAATATCATTATACATGGTCCCGATGACTACTTTCCCCGGGATGTCGCGGGAAACCTGCTGCTTCTGCAGCTCCGGCTCTAATATGGCCAGGGCCGCCTTCATCACTTCAGCCGCTGCAACCAGCTCGGGCAGAAACACTTCTCCTTCTTCAAAGAGCCGCCCCACTTCATTGATGCCGGCCACAAAGCCCTCTTCGATGCATTCCAGGGGGGGAACCCCCATCTCCAGCGCTTTGCGCGCAATTTCCTCGGCGGCTTCAATTTCGCCTTCCAGCACCGCCGTTTTCATCTCATCAAAAAGTTGCTGCTTATCCATGCCTGTGCCTCCTCTCCTTACTTGGATAGCTCCTGCTCTGCCGCCTTGATAATCCTGGCGAATTCTTCTTTCACCTTGGGATCCAGCGGTTCAACTTCATGGTTTTTGAGGATCCAGCGGGCCTTCTCCGTTGCCTCCTCGAAAGCGCCCTTCTTGCCGCTTTCCAGCCAGGCGCCGTAAGGCTTGCGGTCGTACACGGTCGGCCGCCAGATCTCTTTCATATGCCGGCGGGTATGCTTCTCGGCGAGGTAGTTACCGCCCGGGCCGATTTTTTTGATCACATCCACGGCCAGGGTCTCCTCGTTCACCTCAATCCCCTCCGCCACCTTGGCAATGATGCTGTAAATTTCCGCGTCCATGATCAGCTGCTGCAGCGAGAAGATCTTGGAGCCGTTCAGAGTCCCCGCTCCGTTGAGGATGGCTGTTCTGGTCAGCACCGGCATCAGCCCGGCAAAGCAGTTGTCCACCGCAGCCTGCCAGTCGGGTTCCTTGGCCCCCGTAGCAAAGGCACCCATGGCCAGGGGAATCTGGTAGAAATGGCAAATTTCGCTGAAAGCAGCGGCCAGGAGGAAGTCTTCGGGGCCGCCGCCGGTATAGCCCCCGGTTTGCAGATCAATGGCCGTAGGTGCCGCGGCAAAGTACACGGGAGTGCCGGGATTGATCAGCTGCATCAGCACCAGCGGGCTGACCGCGTCCACCGTGGTCACCACCAGGTTTCCGGCCAGGGTCGCCGGCGCGGTGGCGCAGGACATGGGCATGGGCATGAACCCGGTGGGAATGCCCCACTCGGCGGCAACCATGGAGGCCTCCAGGCTGCCCCCATCCTGTCCCAGCGGATCCATGGCGCACTGCATGTAGGAGAAAAGGGGCCGCTGGCGCAGCTTTTCCCTCCCTCCGGCCACTACGGCGGCCATTTCCAGGGCATACTCAGCTATTTTGCGCGAAATAACCGTTTCCGGCTGGATGTGCATCGTTGTTCCGTCCATGCTCGCTTCAATTTCATGCAGCGGGCGGGTTACCGCCGGAACATCCTGGGCGCTGACAGGAGGGCCCCAGATATACGATATTTCGGGCAGGTAATCGGCAACTTTACAGGCATCGGTGATATCCTGCTTCGTTGATGTGCGCAGTTCACCGGTTTCGATATCGTAAACATCCACCGCGCAGCCATCAGTGGATAGATAAGAGGTTTTATTATCGATCCACAGATCGTCCTTGGGGTCGCGACCGGCCAGCAGGAACTGTGACGGCGCCTGCCGCAGCGATTCAACAACCAGCCGGGACGGCAGCTTGGCCACCATGGTTTCCCGGTTGACCTGGCAGCCGGCTTCTTCCAGGACATCCAGGGCCCGATGCGAGGGGAAGCGGACCCCAACCTCTTCCATTACCTCCAGGGCCGCCTCGTGGATTTTCTTGATATCGCGAGCACTCAAGAGGCGAAATTCGAGCTGCGACTGCACAGGCTGAAATTTCCTTCTGAGCATCTGTAGGTTCCTCCTTCTGTAACCTGTTGATTGCGTGTGCCGCCTTTGCAGCACCATGTTATTGGCTAGCAATAATCATGCCAACTGAAAGGCAAGGTCCGGACGCAGGCGGCGGCATCCTTAGTGTGCCCTTTTACCGGCAGCGCCCAATAATGGGCAATCTGCTACTTTTCTTGCTTAATTTCCGGCTCCATGGCCACAACCTGGCCGCCGAGCATCCGCGCCACCCCGATGCCGCTCTGCTCATGTTTACCGCCGCAGAGGGAGCAGGGCTGGTCCGGATCGATCCGGTGCTGCGGCTCAGTGTAAGTGTAAAGACCGCCTTCAAAGTTGCGCAGCACGACCCGCCCCGGCCTTTGGGAAATCAGGTATTGGGGCATAACCGGAATTTTGCCTCCGCCGCCGGGAGCGTCGATGCAAAAAGTGGGAACCGCCAGGCCGGAGGTGTGGCCGCGCAGGTATTCGATGGCCTGCAGGCCTGCAGACACGGGGGAGCGAAAATGTTCAATACCCTGGGAGAGGTCACACTGGTAGAGGTAGTAGGGACGCACCCTGATTTTAAGCAGCCCATGGTACAGCTCTTTGAGCACCAGGGGGCAGTCGTTGATCCCCCTCAGCAAAACGGTCTGGTTGCCCAGGGGTATTCCCGCGTCGGCCAGGCGTTCGCAGGCTGCCTTCGACGCGGGCGTAATTTCCTTGGGGTGATTAAAGTGCACGTTCACGTAAATGGGATGATATTTGGCCAGCAGCCGGCACAGCTCCGGGGTGATCCGCTGGGGCATCACCACCGGCGCCCTGCTGCCGAAGCGGATAATTTCCACATGGGGAATCTCCCGCAATTTTTGCAGGGCATATTCTATGGTTTTATCGGGGATTAAGAGTCCATCGCCTCCAGACAAGAGCACATCTCTAACCACGGGGTTGCTGCGCACATAATCAATGGCCCGGTCGATTTGCTCCCGGGAGCGGGCCTTGTCCGTAACCCCGGCCAGGCGGCGGCGGGTGCAGTGGCGGCAGTACATGGAACACTGGTCAGTCACCAGGAGCAGCACCCGGTCAGGATAGCGGTGAGTCAGCCCTTCCACCGGTGAATCCACATCTTCATGCAGGGGGTCGGCCAGGTCTGCTCCGGCCCGGTGCAGCTCTTGCGCTGTAGGCACAGCCTGCTTGCGGATGGGGCAGTTCCTGTCTTCAGGGTCAATGAGGGTGGCGTAATAAGGGGTTATGGCCATACGCAAAGTTTTGAGGCATTGGCGCACCCCCTCTTCTTCCTCTGCAGTGAGATCGATCACCTGTTTTAACTGCTCCAGCGTGGTAATGCGGTTGCGCACCTGCCAGCGCCAATCGTTCCACTGCTCTGGAGTCACATCTTTCCATAGTTCTATTTCGCGGTAATCCCGCATCCCAGTCTCCCCTTTCCCAAAATTATATATAGTGTTGTCTCATGATACCCGAAGCCCGGATCAATGATGAAGCCTACGGATTTAAACGCCATATTCTACTGTATCCTGAGAACGGCCGTCTGCCAACCCATTCCGCTGCCTGCCGGCTGCATTTTTTCCCGGCTCCGGCTTCTACTTCAACTTCAACTCATACACTACAGAGTCCGTCTTAAAGCCAATCTTTTCATACAGGCGCCGTGCCGGGATGTTTTCATTCAATGCGTTCAGCTCCAGCCTGCTCAAGCCCAGCTCGCGGGCTGAGGCCACGATGTGGCGCACCAGCGCCTCTCCCACTCCACAGCGGCGGTAGGCAGGGGCAACGACAACATCTTCAATATGTCCATACCAGTTGTCATTCCAGGTGGAATAGTGTCCCTGGTGCAGGCTGGCTGTTCCGGCCATCGCCCCCTCAACTAAGGCTACATAAACCAGTACCTGTTCCGGATGGGCGATGGCATAACGGAAACTGCGCTGTAAAACATCCGGCTCAACTTTTTTTTTATAACAGGAGACCAGCTGCCCCCACAGGGCGCAGACCGCCGCCTCATCCTGCAGCGTTGCCGGCCGAATTTCCATTTATTTTCCCCTCCCTGTTTCCCACTTTAAGCCCCGGCGTTTTTGCCGCAGCAGGTCCAAAACTGCGGGCAGCAGCATCAGGGCTAATGCATATATAATAACATAGCTGAATACGGCCATAAAAACCAGGCATAAGAGCAAAGAGAAGAGGCCCAGGGCCACCCTGACCGGCTTTTTATGATTGATTTTAATGAAAGCAGCTATGCTGGCAATGTACCCGATCAGCAAATTAACATTGACCACCATGATCAAAAGCTCCAGGTCTATGTGCAGCGCCCAGACCAGGAATATAACCAGGCCGTAAGCCAGGAGCGAAAAAAGCAGGGAACGATCGGGCGCACCGCTCCGGGGATGGAGATGATTAAAATACGAAGGCAGGTATCCCTCCCGGGCCACGCCGAAAACAAGCCGCGAGCCGCCCCAAACCCAGGCGCCGGCGTTGACCAGGATAATTAGCAGGCCCAGGGCTGCCACAACGGTGCCCGCCGTCGGGCCGATAGCCACCCGCACTATTTCGGCGATAGGCGCCTGCGCAGTCATGGGGTGAAAACGATCCAGAAGCGCCACCACGTTAAAGCTGAGCACCAGGTAAAGGGTACTGATCAGGATAAAGCTTAAACCAAGGCCCAGGGGAAAATCCCGCCCGGGGTTGACAAATTCTTCAGAAGTAAAGGACATATTCTCCCAACCGGTGAACGCCCAGAAGAGCAGCCCCATGCTGGACCAGACCGGGACAGGCTGGAAGCTAAATTCCAGAGAAGCAGCATTGGCGGCTGCTTTGGGCAGCACCGCTGCCGAAACGGCAACCAGAAGCAGGGTTAAAAGCAGGGCTGTCAAGTTTTGAAAGCCGCTGCCGGTTTTGCTGCCGCGCAGGTGAACAGCGGTAACCAGGGCCAGGATCAAAAAGGCGGTCACCATGGTGGCGGTACGGCCCAGACCCAGGGCATAAGCCAGGTAGTTGGCACCGATGATGGCCAGCGCCGGAATGCCCACCGGGAAAGTACCCGCCAGGAGGAAAGCCATGCTCCGGGCCAAACCGGAGCCGAAAGCCATCCCGGTAAAGCCGACGATACCGCCGGCGGAAGGATAGCGGGCGCTTAAATGGCCAAAGATATAGACCAGGGGGATGACAAAGACCACCATCAGTATCCAGGCCAGCAGCGCATCCGCCCCCGCGGCCCGGTAAGCCAGGCCCGGCAAAATCAACAGGCCCGAGCCGACGATGGAGCCGATGGTCAGGCTGATCACATCTTTTAGGGACAGTGTTTTTTTCAATTGCTGCAAACCGGGCGGCCCCTTTCCAGTTATTAAGGGCG
>JAKOVL010000061.1 GCA_029782095.1 Bacillota bacterium
GGGGCATTAAGGCCACTTCTTATCGCAGTGCCGCCGCTATCTCTGCCAGCAGCTACCAGCCCAGGGGTTTTATCTGCCATGACTGTGCCAATAACTGCGAAATCAGCGAACTCTATATTGAGGGGCTGCTGGTCAGCCGCTGGGGCAGCCGCTGCGGAAAATGGGCGGACACGGAATGGACCGGCAGTAAAAGCCCTGCCGTCAAAGAGATGGAAGCGGCCAGCCGCCTCTGCAGTAATCAAAATTCATAACCAGGCAGTTTTTCCGTTGCTCCCGCAGCATTGCATTGCCATTTGGCAGGAACTGTGCTATACTAACCGGTGGAATTTTACTACACACGTCCGCGAGATCCGTTGCCTGGGTCGGCTCTATGCTGCGGCAACGTCGATGAACCGGGCGGTGGACAAACCAAAAGGAGGATCTGCATATGGCAACCGTAACCATGAAGCAGCTGTTGGAGGCGGGGGTTCACTTCGGACACCAGACCCGGCGCTGGAACCCCAAAATGAAAAATTATATTTTCACCGAGCGCAACGGGATTTACATTATTGACCTGCAAAAAACTGTAAAACTCATGGATGCGGCGTACAATTTTGTGCGCGATCTCGTTGCCGGGGGCGGCAGCATTATTTTTATCGGTACCAAGAAACAGGCCCAGGAATCAATCAAGGTGGAAGCAGAAAGGTGCGGCATGCATTACGTTAATCAACGCTGGCTGGGCGGCATGCTGACCAATTTCCGAACGATCCGCAACCGCATTGACCGCATGATTGAACTGGAAAAAATGGAAACAGACGGCACCTTTGAACGTTTGCCCAAAAAAGAGGTGCAGACGCTGCGCCATGAACATGCAAAACTGTTAAAATTCCTTGGCGGCATTAGGAACTTGACCCGCCTTCCCGACGCCATCTACGTGGTCGACCCGCGCAAAGAAAAAATTGCCGTGGCTGAAGCCAGAAAGCTAAAGATACCCATTGTCGCCATCGTTGATACCAACTGCGACCCCGATGAAGTTGACCATATTATTCCCGGCAATGATGATGCCATCAGGGCGGTTAAACTGATCACTTCCTGCATAGCTGACGCAGTGCTGGAAGGAAAGAGCAGCCTGGAGGCAGAAGAGGAAGGCCAGCATGAAGAAGCAGACTTTAGCGCAGCCGATGTTGGCGAAGAAGCCCCGGCAGATGGCGCCGACGACACG
Source organism: Bacillota bacterium (assembly GCA_029782095.1). Taxonomy (GTDB): domain Bacteria; phylum Bacillota; class Dethiobacteria; order DTU022; family DTU022; genus JAKPEE01. The sequence goes on from JAKOVL010000061.1 coordinate 1,202, forward strand.
GCTGAAGCGGAAGCAGGCGGGGACGAGGAAGTTCAAGCGGCCCAGGCGGCTGAAGATAATTAGCACTGGCTGCTGCCTTTATCCATTGAAGAGGAGGTTGAAAAGATGCACATAGACGCCAAAGCTGTAAAAGCGCTCCGCGAGAAAACCGGGGCGGGCATGATGGATTGCAAAAAAGCGCTGGTGGAGGCCCAGGGCGACGAAGAGAAAGCCATTGTTATTTTAAGGGAGAAAGGCCTGGCCGCTGCGGCGCGCCGTTCCGGTAGGGCCGCCAACGAGGGCATCGTCGAATCGTACATCCACCTGGGGGGCAAAGTGGGCGTACTGGTTGAAGTAAACTGCGAAACGGACTTTGTGGCCCGCAACGAAGATTTTCGCGCGTTTGTGCGTGAAATTTGCCTGCAGGTGGCTGCTGCCAATCCACAATATTTAAGCAGGGAAGACGTCCCTGCAAGCACCCTGGAACAGGAACGGGAAATTTTGCGCACCCAGGCCAGGAATGAGGGCAAACCGGAACATGTTATCGACAAGATCGTTGAAGGGCGCATGGAAAAGTTTTATAAGGAAAATTGCCTGCTGGAACAACCCTTCATTCGGGACCAGGAAAAAACGGTTAAAGATCTGCTCGCCGAGATTATCGCTAAGATCGGCGAGAACATTGTGATTCGCCGTTTCGCCAGGTTTGCCGTGGGTGAAGAAATAGCGTCAGAACCATCAAGTTCCAATGCTTGAGCAAAAAAAAAGAACACTGTAGCCGGTGTTCTTTTTTTCAGGCCTAAAAAAGGGATGAGGCACTAAATTGTCGAAATGATTTTGGAGGGGCAAAGGTGGGAAAACCTGCTTACAAGCGAATCGTACTTAAGTTGAGCGGAGAGGCCTTAGCTGGAGATCTGGGCTTTGGGATTGATCAAGCGGTACTGGAGAGTATCGCCCTGCAGTTGAAGGAAGTACTGAAGCATGGTGTGCAGATAGCGGTAGTGGTCGGTGGTGGGAATATCTGGAGGGGAGCCCCTGCCGGGCAAAAAGGGATGGACCGCGCCACGGCAGACTACATGGGCATGCTGGCTACCGTAATCAATGCCCTGGCCCTGCAGGATGCTCTGGAGAGGCATGATGTGGACACCCGGGTACAGACAGCCCTGGAGATGCAGCAGGTGGCCGAGCCCTATATCCGCCGCCGCGCTTTAAGGCACCTGGAAAAAGGACGGGTGGTCATATTCGCCGGCGGCACCGGCAACCCCTATTTCTCCACGGACACCACCGCCGCGCTGAGGGCTGCGGAAATTGAAGCCGAGGTCATTTTGCTGGCAAAGGGCAAAGTCGATGCGGTTTACGATGCAGATCCCTTGGAAAATCCCAACGCTACCCGTTTTACCGAATTGAGCTACATGGAGGTAATCCGGCGCGGCCTCGGGGTCATGGATACGACAGCAGCTTCGCTGTGCATGGATAACAAGATCAAGCTGATCGTGTTCGGGCTCAATCCGGGCAACATCAATAAAGCGATTATGGGAGAGAACATCGGAACCATAATCAAGGATGGGTGATATGCGGAATTATGATCGAGGAGATTTACCTTGAAGCTTCCGAAAGAATGGACAAAGCCATCGCTGCTTTGCAGCGGGAGTATGGTACGGTGCGGGCGGGGCGGGCCAACCCTTCCCTGCTGGACCGGATCGAGGTCAATTATTATGGAACCATGACTCCCTTGAAGCAGCTGGCCGGGATTTCAGCCCCGGAACCGCGTCTCCTGGTGATTCAACCCTGGGATAAAAAAGCTATTGCCGACATTGAAAAAGCCATTCTCAAGTCTGACCTGGGACTGACACCGGTAAACGATGGTTCTCTCATCAGGCTGGCTATCCCGCCGCTAACCGAGGAGAGGCGCCGCGAACTGGTAAAATACGTGCGCAAGAAAGCAGAAGAATGTAAAGTGGGCATCCGTAATATCCGCCGGGACGCCAACGAAGAAATTAAAAAGTTGGAAAAAGAATCGGAAATATCGGAAGATGACCGGCGCCGCGCCCAGGAAGAGATCCAGGAGCTTACGAACGAAAAAATTAAGGAAGTCGATCGCATCCTGGAAGCAAAAGAGAAAGAAATCATGGAGGTCTGACTTTACCACGACTGGTGGAAAAGCCCGGTCAAGGACATCACACGGGCGGCTCTCTCTAGACAAACATGAGGGAGCCGCTATTCTTAAAGCGGTGGTTTGATTATGAATGCTAAAGGGCAGGAACAGGAGCTGCTGCAAAAGATTGATCGAAACAAAATCCCCGTTCATGTTGCCATTATTATGGACGGAAACGGCCGCTGGGCCCGCGAGAGAGGGCTGCCAAGATCCGCCGGCCATAAACAGGGGGTTGAGACGGTAAGGGAGGTAGTCCGTTACAGCAACCACCTGGGGATAAAGGTGCTGACGCTTTTTGCCTTCTCCACGGAGAATTGGAAGCGCCCCCCCTGGGAAGTTAATTACCTCATGAGCTTGCCGGAACAGTACTTGCAGTCGGAACTGCCGGAACTGGTCAAAAATAATGTCCGGGTTAACTTCATCGGCGAACGCAAAAGACTGCCCCAGCAGGTCTGTGCGGCCATAGACAAGGGACTGCAGGAAACCCGCAACAACAGCGGCATGATTTTGAATTTTGCCCTTAACTACGGCGCCAGGGCTGAAATTGTGCAAGCAGCACGCCGCCTGGCGGAAGATGTGCGCCAGGGAGTGATCGGCACCGACATCACCGAGGAGCAGTTCAGTGCTTACCTGTACACCGGCAGGCTGCAGCTTCCGGATCCGGATCTGCTCATCCGGACCAGTGGTGAATATCGTCTGAGCAACTTCCTGCTGTGGCAGCTGGCGTACAGTGAATTGTGGTTTACCCGGACTTACTGGCCGGACTTCAACCGCCTGCACTTGCTCCAGGCCATCTATGACTTCCAGCAGCGGGACCGCCGCTTTGGAAAAGCTTAATTTCCTTGAAAGGTGGATGGATTATGCTACGCCTGCGTGTGCTCTCCGCACTGGTCGGCATCCCCATTATGCTGGGAGCCATTTACCTGGGAGGCCCCTGGTATACTTTTTTTCTGCTCCTGGTGGTTAACCTGGGCATGAGAGAATACGAAGCCCTGATGAAATCCAAGGGAAGCCGCCTGCCGGCCCTAATCGGTTATCTTGGAGCCAGCGCCTTGATCATCCTCCTCTTTCTGCAGGAATTTAACCTGGTCTTTCCATTAATAATGCTCATTTTTACCCTGCTGTTTTTAACTCAACTGGCCCTTTTCGATAAAGTAAACTTTTGGGAATCAGCGATGCTTTTCTGGGGCATAATCTACCTGGGCGGATTATGCGGCTACATGATGCTGCTGCGGCTGCAGCCGCAGGGTACTGTCTATACTTATCTGCTATTTATCGCCGTTTGGTCCCACGATACCCTGGCCTACTTTATCGGCATCAAGTGGGGTCGCCGCAAACTGGCGCCGAGCATCAGCCCCAATAAGTCGGTGGAAGGGGCCCTGGGGGGGGCTATCGGCACCGTTATCCTGGCCGTGGCGGTATCTTTGCTGGCGCCGCAGTTAACCGCAGGCTTGAACTGGCTTAAAGCAGCTTTCCTCGGCCTGGGGATCGCTGTTTTTGCCCAGCTGGGAGACTTGATGGAGTCTGCTTTGAAACGACAATTCCAGGTAAAAGACTCGGGAACGCTGATTCCGGGACACGGCGGCATCCTCGACCGCTTTGACAGCCTGATGCTGGCTGCACCTTTTGTATATTACTTCTTTCTTTTCATAGAATTGTTTTAGGCCAAAATATTATGCGCGGCGGAGGAAGCTTTATGACCAGGAATATCGCCTTGCTTGGCTCTACTGGCTCAATCGGACGCCAGACCCTGGAAGTGCTGGAAGCCCTCGGCCCGGATTTTCGGGTGGCGGCTTTAACCGCAAACAAAAATTATACCTTGCTGGCCCAGCAGGTGCGCCGCTATAAACCTGACCTGGCCGTGCTCAGTGATCGCAGCGCCGCGGAAAAGCTATCCCGGGAAATTGACCCCGGCCTCTGCCGCATCGAGGCAGGCGCCGAGGCCCAGGTTCTCGCCGCCACGTGGCCCGGGGTGGACTTAGTGGTGGCGGCGCAGGTGGGGTTCAGCGGTTTTGCCCCGGTGGTGGCCGCCTTGAAGGCAGGAAAAACCGTGGCCCTCTCCAACAAAGAATCCCTGGTGGTGGGCGGTGAACTGCTAGAGCGGGAAGGCTTGCTCAAGCGGGAGAAGCTTCTTCCGGTAGACAGCGAACATTCTGCGATCTGGCAATGCCTGGGCAGCACTGCAGTGAGCCGGGTCCACCGGATCTGGTTGACCGCCTCCGGCGGCCCTTTCCGGGATTGGCCCCGGGAAAAGCTGTCCACAGTGACGCCGCAGCAGGCCCTTAATCATCCCAACTGGAGCATGGGGCCGAAAATCACCGTGGATTCGGCCACTTTAATGAATAAAGGGTTTGAGGTGCTCGAAGCAAGGTGGCTGTTCGGTCTAGATTTGAACCGGATTGAGGTGGTTATTCATCCCCAGAGCATTGTTCATTCTGCCGTTGAATATGTGGACGGTTCGGTGCTGGCGCAGCTGGGTCTGCCGGATATGCGCACAGCAATCCAGTATGCTCTTACCTTTCCGGACCGAAGGCCCAATGCGCTGCCCCGGTTGAATCTGTTCGGCCAGAAGCTCACTTTTTACGAACCGGACCGGGAACGCTTCCCCTGTCTTGAGCTGGCTTTCCAGGCCGGGAGAAGCGGCGGCACAGCGCCAGCCTGTTTAAACGCGGCTAACGAAGTGGCAGTGGATTATTTTTTACTGGGAAAGTTAAATTTTACGGGGATTCCCGAGGTCATTGACGCAGTGTTGCAAGAACACCGGAACATCAGTGCGCCGGGAGTTGAAGAAATCGTTGCGGCGGATCAATGGGCCCGTCAAAGAGCCCGGGAATTAATTGAAAACCCCAGGAACAGGAGTTGGTGCCTATGCAAACCCTGACCACAGCGGTTTCAGCCATATTTGTCTTTGGACTGTTGATTCTTGCCCACGAACTGGGCCATTACCTGGCGGCGCGCTTAAGCGGGGTGCGGGTTTTGGAGCTGGCCATCGGCTTCGGCCCCAAATTATTAGGCTGGCGCAAAAACAAAACCGATTACTCGCTGCGCATCTTTCCCCTGGGAGGGTTCTGCCGTATGCTGGGCGAAAGCCCCGATGACGAACCTGCCCCCGATAGCTTCACCAAAAAGCCCCTGCACCTGCGCGCGGCTGTACTGGCGGCGGGCTCGCTGATGAACCTGCTGCTGGCTGTAACCGTCTTTTTCGTGATCTTTTTCTTTCTCATGGGCCTCCAGAGCACCCGTCTGGAGACCGTGATGCCCGGTTCTCCGGCGCAGCGAGCCGGACTTGCGCCCGGCGATCAGATCGTTGCCATCAACGGAATCAAAATGAACAGCTGGGAAGATATTGTGACGGAAGTGAGCCAAAAGCCGGGCGAAGAGATCACGGTGGTTGTAAAACGCAACGGGGAGATCAAAGACTTCACTCTCATCCCGGAACCTGATCCAGAGTCGGGACGGGGCTTGATTGGCATTACCTCGGCGTGGGAAAAATACCAGTTTAAGGCCTCGCTGCGCACCAGCCTTGATAGCTTCGCCATGGTGATTAGATCCATGTACCAGGTTATATCCGGACGGGCGCCCCTTGATGTTACCGGTCCCGTCGGTATTATCATGGTGGTCAATGAGGTGGCCCAGACCGGTTTTATCAACCTGCTCTGGCTGACGGGTCTGATCAGCATCAGCCTGGGACTGATTAACCTGCTGCCCCTGCCTGCCCTGGACGGCGGCAGGTTGTTATTTCTGCTGATTGAGGCCTTAAGGGGTAAACCCCTTGATCCGGAGAAAGAAGGATTTGTCCATTTTGTCGGTTTTGCCCTGTTGCTCGTGTTGCTCTTGCTGGTCACTTACAACGACCTCATTCGCTGGGAAATTCTCCCTGGAAGGTAGCAGGAGATGCGCAGCCTTGTTTACTCCGTGGCACTTTGTGCCATAATATATTTATAGCTGGAAAAGCGGGGGAAGGGACTATGTCATTCCTGCCGGAGATTGAGCATGTTTGCCATTGAACGCAGGCGCACGGTGCCTGTACGGGTCGGGACTGTGACCATCGGCGGCGGAGCGCCGCTGTCGATCCAGTCCATGACCAATACCAAAACCGCCGATACAGAAGCGACACTGGGGCAAATCGAGCGGCTCGTCCGGGCAGGCTGCGAACTGGTGCGGGTGGCTATTCCCGATGAAGCCGCTGCCCGCAGCCTTGGGGTCCTGGCGCGGCAATCGCCGGTCCCCCTCATCGCCGATATTCACTTCGACGCCCGGTTGGCCCACCTGGCCCTGGAGCATGGAGCAGCCAAGATCAGAGTCAATCCCGGCAATATTGGCGGAAAAGAAAAGCTGCGTGCCCTGGCCCTGGATGCGGCGGCGCGGGGGGCGGCCATACGCATAGGCGTCAACGCCGGTTCCCTGGAAAAATCGCTGTTAAAAAAGCATGGCTCCGCTACAGCAGAAGCGCTGGTGGAGTCGGCGCTGGGCTACCTGCAGGAGCTGGAGAAAATATCATTTAATAACGTGGTCATATCTTTAAAAGCATCGGATGTGGTGACCACGATCGCCGCCAACCGGCTTTTTGCCAGCAAGTCGGACTACCCCCTGCACCTGGGGGTCACTGAAGCCGGCACCCTGGCCGAGGGAACCATCAAGGCGGCGGTGGGGATCGGAACACTGCTGGCCGAAGGCATCGGTGACACCCTGCGCGTCTCCCTAACTGCAGATCCGGTAGAAGAGGTAAAGGTGGCCCGCCGTATTCTGCAGGCGCTGCGCCTGCGTGAATTCGGCCCGGAGCTGATATCCTGCCCGACCTGCGGGCGCTGCGAGATCGACCTGGTTGGCCTGGCCGAACAGGTGGCCGGCTTGCTGGCAGAGTACCGGGGCAATTTTAAAGTGGCGGTTATGGGCTGCGTCGTAAACGGGCCCGGCGAGGCCAGGGAAGCGGATGTAGGTGTGACAGCAGGGCGGAAAAAGGGGATCATCTTTCGCCGGGGCAAGGTTGTAAAGACGGTGCCCCAGGACAAGATCCTGGAAGCGCTGCGCCATGAGCTGGACGAGCTGGAGAAGCTCTCTTCAGGCCGGTAGGGTAATGTTGCTTCCCCGTTATGGAGGAACATGCAAATTATGGGGAGTGTTGACCGGTGAAGTCGGCAGCAATAATACCTGCATATAACGAGGAAAAAACCATAGGCGCAGTGATCGATGTGTTGACACAATGCAGCCTGATTGATCAGATCATTGTGGTCAGCGATGGCTCCACCGACCGGACCGTGCATATTGCCCTAAGCTATGAAAATGTAGAAGTAATCGAGCTATTGGAAAACAGGGGCAAAGGCGGGGCCATTAAAGCGGGCCTGGATCATACCGACGCCGGGGTTCTGCTTTTCCTGGATGCTGATTTAATCGGCTTAAAGCCGACCCATGTTGCGGCGCTGCTGCAGCCTGTCCTGGAAGGAGAGGCGGCCATGACCATCGGCGTTTTTGAGAAGGGCCGGGTAGCCACGGATATCGCCCAGAAGATGGCGCCCTTCCTGTCCGGGCAGAGAGCTCTCAGAAGGGAGCTGCTGGAGCAGATCCCTGATTTCGACCTTTCACGCTTCGGAGCGGAGGTGGCGCTGCACCGCTACGTGGAAGAACATAACATTCCGGTGCTCCAGGTAACCCTGCCCGATCTTTCGCACGTAATGAAGGAAGAAAAAATGGGCCTCTGGAAAGGTCTTTCCGCCCGGGGTAAAATGTACTGGGAGATTATCAAGTACGCGGCTAAAATTAATCCCCATCCGAAATAGTCAAGGGAAAAGACTCCTTTCTCTTGCCTTTTCAGGGGATTTATGATATTTTAATGAATGGCAGTTGACGTTTTTTGGATGAAGGGTGGGTTTTCCCACTCTTTCCTGTTAATTGAGGGTTCTTTTCATTTGAGGAGGGATTATCAATGCATCAAAAAGATATAAAAGCACAGGTGCTCGATCTGGTGGAACCATACCTGGAGCAGCAGGGTGTGGAGCTGGTGCACCTGGAATACCGCTCCGGCCGGCGCGCGCACCTCTGTTTTTACATTGATAAACCGGGGGGTGTAACCCTGGACGACTGCGAAGCGGTTAGCCGGGCCATTTCGGATCTGCTTGATGCTTACGATCCGATTCCCCAGAGCTACATCCTGGAAGTTTCATCACCGGGAGTGGAGCGACCGCTTACCCGTAAAAAAGATTTTGAGCGCTTCCGCGGTGAACCGGTTAAAGTGCAGACTGATGAACCCATTGACGGGAGAAGAAAGTTTAGCGGTATTCTTGAAGGAATGCTGGACAGCTGTGTTGCCGTACGGCTGGAGGAAGGCAACCTGGTGAAAATCCCTCTGGATAAAATCAATAAAGCGCACCTCCGGTATAATCCCTGAGGTGCCGATTAAGGAAGGAGGTAAGGAAAATTAAAACGGTAAACAAGGAGCTATTTGCCGCGCTGGACATGCTGGAAAAAGAAAAGGGGATCAGCAGGGAGGTCCTCTTCGAGGCCCTGGAGGTGGCCCTGGTTTCCGCGTATAAGAGAAATTTTCAGGCATCGCCCAGCAACGTGCGCGTGGTGGTGGATCGGGAAACAGGCGATATCAAAGTTTACGCCAAGCTAACCGTGGTGGAAGAGGTGGAAAACCCACAGCAGCAGGTTGAGCTGTATGAGGCCCGGGTTTACGACCCCCGCTGCCAGATCGGCGACGAGATCGAAATGGAAGTTACGCCGAAAGAGTTCGGACGCATTGCGGCGCAAACAGCCAAGCAGGTCGTGATCCAGCGCATCAGGGAAGCAGAACGGGAGCTGATTTATGAAACTTATATTGACCGGGTTGAGGATATTATCAACGGGCCGGTGCAAAGATTTGAACAGCGCAATGTGATCATTGACCTGGGTAAAGTTGAAGCCATTTTACCCCCTGAAGAGCAGATACCCCGCGAGCGCTACCGCCAGGGTGAGCGGGTAAAGACGTTTATCAAAGAAGTACGGAAGACCAGCAAAGGTCCCCAGGTAATTGTATCGCGGACCCACAACGGCTTCTTAAAACGGCTTTTTGAAATAGAGGTGCCCGAAATTTATGAAGGCATCGTTGAAATCAAGTCGGTGGCCCGTGAGCCGGGGCAGCGTTCCAAAATTGCGGTCTGGTCCAAGAATAAGGATATTGATCCTGTGGGAGCCTGTGTGGGGCCCCGCGGCACCAGGGTGCAGGCCATCAGCAACGAGCTTAAAGGTGAAAAAATCGACATAATTAAATGGAGCGAGGATAACGAGGAATTCATTGCTGCAGCCTTAAGCCCGGCCAAAGTAGCGGCGGTGGAGCTGCACACCGAAGAGAAGAGGGCTACGGTTATAGTGCCTGATAATCAGCTATCCCTGGCCATTGGCAAAGAAGGGCAAAATGCCCGTCTCAGCGCTAAAATAACCGGGTGGAAAATTGACATCTGCAGCGAATCGCAGATTGCCCAGCAGCGGCTCTCTTCACTGGGCTTAGCCACCATAGAGGAAGAGGAAGCTTCTGTTGAAACAAATTCTGAAAACAGCACCGCAGAGCCTGTGGAAACTGCGGCCCAGGCGGCGGAGCAAAACGAACCGGCGGAGGTAGACGAAGCTCTCCCTGGAGACACCGTGGAGAAAGGCGGGGACAGCGATGGTCAAACCACGTAAAGTACCGCTGCGTATCTGCCTCGGCTGCTATGAAAAAAAGCCAAAAAAGGAGCTGGTTCGTGTTGTCCGTACTCCCCAGGGTGAAGTGGTCCTGGATCCGACCGGAAAGAAATCAGGCCGCGGCGCTTATATCTGTCCGAAAAACGAATGCCTGAAAAAAGCGCTAAAGGGGAAGCGGCTGGAAAAGAGTTTGCAGCATCCCCTTGCCGCAGGCGTAGTGGATGAAATTATGGCTTATCTTGAAGAATACGAAAGAAGCCAGGCTTAAATCTATCCGCTGGAATCAAGCAAGGAGGGCATATTAATGGAGGTGTTTTAAATGGCAAAAGTACGGGTCTATGACTTGGCAAAAGAGCTGGGCACAACCAGTAAAAAACTGATTGAAGTTATGGAAGGCATGAACATTGCAGTCAAGAACCACATGAGCACCCTGGATGAAGAACAGGCCCAGCAGGTTATCGCTATTCTTACCGGGCAGGCAGAAACAGAAAAAATGCAAGCAAAAGAAGAAGAACCGGCAGCGGTAGAGAAAAAGACGCCGCAGCCAGCTCCCGCCAAAAAAAGGGAGAGAAAAGATAAAGGCAGGCCGCGCGCTAAAGGGGCCGAGCCGGGACGGAAAGCCCGCAAGGCCAGTGAAGAGCGCAGGCGCTCAACTGATAAAGCAAAGCGGCCGCAGCTCAAACTGGAAGGCGAGGTTACCGTGGCCGAACTGGCCGCTCACCTTGATGTGCCCCCGGCCCAGCTAATTACCCAGCTGCTGGATCTGGGCATTGTCGCCAATATCAACCAGGTGCTGTCGCCAGATGCCATTGAGCTTATCGCCAGCGAATATGACGTGGAAGTAAAACATGTGGCGGATCCGGCGGAAGAGGAGCTGCTGGCCGGGGAAGAAGAGCCGGATCAAAAAAGGGTGCCCCGCGTTCCCGTGGTGACAGTTCTCGGCCATGTTGATCACGGCAAAACATCGCTGCTGGACGCCATCCGCAACGCCAATGTTACCGCCGGCGAAGTGGGCGGCATCACCCAGCACATCGGCGCCTACCAGGTGGAAGCGAAAGGCAAAAAAATTGTATTTCTCGATACTCCGGGGCATGAAGCATTTACGGCCATGCGTGCCCGGGGGGCCCAGATTACCGATATTGCCATTCTGGTGGTGGCGGCAGACGACGGAGTGATGCCGCAGACCGTGGAAGCAATCAATCACGCCAAAGCCGCTGAAGTACCGATTATTGTCGCCGTGAATAAAATAGACAAACCCACCGCCAATCCGGATCGGGTTAAGCAGCAGCTTTCAGAGCACGGGCTGATCCCCGAGGAATGGGGTGGGGACACGATCTGCGTCCATGTCAGCGCCCTCAAAGGGGAAGGCCTGGAGGAGCTGCTGGAAATGATCCTGCTGGTAGCCGAAATGAGCGAGCTGCATGCCAACCCGGATAAAGCGGCGACGGGAACAGTGATTGAGGCCAAGCTGGACCGGGGCCGCGGACCGGTGGCCACTGTCCTGGTGCAGGATGGAACGCTGCGTGTTGGAGATCCGATTATCTGCGCCACCATCTCCGGCAAAGTGCGGGCCATGATGAACGATAAAGGGGAGCGCATTAAAGAGGCCGGGCCTTCCACCCCGGTGGAAATCTTAGGCTTAAACGATGTGCCCATGGCCGGAGATCGCTTCCAGGTGGTAAGCGACGACCGCCTGGCCAGGCAAGTGGCGGAAAAGCGCTTTTTGAAAATTAAAGAAGCAACCCAGAAGTCGCAGCGGATCACCCTGGACGATCTGTTCAAGCAGATCCAGCAGGGGGAGGTCCGGGAGCTTAACCTGATTATCAAGGGCGACGTTCAGGGGTCCGTGGAAGCTTTGCAGGAAGCTCTGCTAAAGCTGAGCCTGGAGGAGGTTAAAATCAAGGTGATTCATGCCGGGGTTGGCTCGATCAATGAATCGGATGTAATGCTGGCCTCCGCATCAAACGCCATTATTATTGGATTTAACGTTCGCCCTGACAGCAATGCCCGCAAACTGTCGGAACAAGACCGGGTTGACATACGCCTGTACCGCATTATTTATGAAGCCATAGACGATATCAAGGCTGCGGTGGCTGGGCTGTTGAAACCGGAATTCAAAGAAAATGTGCTGGGGCAGGCCCAGGTGCGCCAGGTCTTTAAGGCCTCCAAGCTGGGCAACATCGCCGGCTGCTATGTCACAGAAGGGAAAATTACCCGCAACGCCTTGATGCGTCTCATTCGTGACGGTGTGGTGGTGCACGAAGGCCGCATAGCCTCTCTGAAACGATTCAAGGACGACGCCCGCGAGGTGTTAAGCGGTTTTGAATGCGGCATCTTGCTGGATAACTTTAACGATATTCATGAAGGCGACATCATCGAAGCATATGTAATGGAGCAGGTTGTACGATAGTGGCAACGCCCCTTGACGGGAGGATTAAAAATCATGTCAGAAAATAGAGTTCGCCGGGTGGCCGAACAAATTAAAAAAGAAGTAAGCCAGATCATCCGCAGCGAAATCAAGGATCCCCGGATCGCCTCCCTGGTCAGCGTAACCGAAGTTCGGGTTTCCCGGGACCTGAGCCATGCTACCATTTATGTCAGCGTGTACGGGAGCGAGGCCGAAAAGCGGGAAACCTTTGATACGCTTTTGCGCGCTTCCGGCTTCATCCGCAGCGAGATTGGCAAGCGCATCCGGCTGCGGCGCACCCCGGAGATAAGCTTCGCAGAGGACAGCTCCATGGAATACGGGGCGCGCATTGACGCAGTTTTGAAATCTTTGCATGAGGAAAAGCATGATCAATGAGCGATCGAGGTAAAATTATCAAGGTTTTACGAGAGCAGCATCTTTTCTGCCTGACAGCCCATGTTTTGCCTGATGGAGACAGTATCGGTTCGCTGCTGGCCCTTGGCGAAGCCCTCTCCAGGGCTGGAAAAGACGTAAAACTGTTTTCGCCGGGGATTGTTCCCAAAAAATACACCTTTTTGCGGGGCAGCGATAAAATAGCCACCGCCGGCATGGAGCTGCAGCCCGATACCGTAGTGATTGCCCTGGACAGCAGCGATCCGGAGCGCCTGGGTACCTTTGCCGAAACAGCTAAGCAGGCGCGCTGCCTGATCAATATTGATCATCATGTCACCAATGTGCGCTACGGCACTCTCAATCTGGTCGATCCTGAAGCTGCGGCCACCGGTGAGATCATCTACGGCCTGCTAACGGATATGGGGCAATCTTTAACAGCGAGTATGGCCGAAGCGCTTTACGTGGCCATCTCCACCGACACCGGCTCGTTTAAATATGACAATACCACCCCGACCACGCATCGTGCCGCTGCGGCGCTGCTGGAACACCAGATCAACCCTGCTGTAATCGCGCAGCGGGTATTTGACGAGCGGCCCCTTTCGTATTATATGTTGTTAAAAGAGGCGCTCGCTACCCTGGAGCTGCACGGCGACAACCGCATCGCCCTGATCACGATCAGTAAAGATATGCTAGAGCGTTCCGGCACCACGGTGGAAGATATTGACGGCATCGTTAATTATACCCGGGACATCGAAGGAGTCGAGCTGGGCATCCTGATTTACGTGGAAAGCGCTGAAGAGGTGAAAGTGGGCTTCCGCTCCAGGAGGGTCGATGTGAGCCTGCTGGCCCAAAAATTCAACGGCGGCGGCCATGCCAGGGCTGCCGGGTGCCGCATCCACGGTGCTTACGGTACGGCTAAAGAGGAAATTCTTTTGCAAGCGCAAAAGCTGTTGCAGCAAACTGAAGGCAAAGAGGGTTGACAGCGTGGACGGGATGATCATCCTCAACAAACCGCCCGGCCTGACATCGCACCAGTGCGTTGCGGCGGTACGGCGGCTGGTCCCCGGCGTTAAAGTGGGGCATGCCGGCACCCTGGACCCGGCGGCCACGGGGGTGCTCCCCCTTTGCCTGGGCAAAGCTACCCGCATTGTAGAATTTTTAATGGATCAGCGCAAAGGTTACCGCGCCGGGGTGCAGCTGGGGGTATCCACAGACACGGATGACGCGCAGGGTGAGGTGGTGAACCGCCGGCCGGTACCGCAGCTGGATGCCGGGACGCTAGACGCGCTTTTGCAAAGTCTGACCGGCGAGCAGGAGCAGGTGCCGCCGGCCTACTCGGCGGTGAAGCACCGCGGCCGGCCGCTCTACTACTGGGCGCGCAGGGGTGAGCGGGTAGAAAAAAAGCCCCGCAGGATAACCATATACAGCGTGGAACTGCTGGAGTACAATCCTTCCGGCCAGCCGCACCTCACCTTGCAGATTGCCTGCTCCCGGGGAACCTATATCCGTTCCTTCGCCGCGGAAATCGGCCGGCGCATCGGCTGCGGGGCCCACCTGTGGAGCCTGGAGCGCAACTTTGTCGGTCCTTTCACCCTGCAGGAGGCCACAACCCTGGAAACATTGCAGGACGCAGCTGCAAGGGGCAGTTTGCAGCGCTTTATCCTGCCCATGGATCTGGCACTGCAGCACCTGCCCGCTCTGACCCTGGACCGCAGGGCGATACTGCACCTAAAACACGGCCGTCCCGTTGATTGCAGCGACTGCGGCGCTGAAAATTTAGACCAGGCAGACGCTTTGCTGCTGCGGATTTACGGACCGGGGGGACGGTTTTACGCCCTGGCCCGCCTGGAAACAGCGGAGTCCAAGTCAATCTTGAAAACTGTAAAATATCTGGCAACTACCGGGGGAGAGCAGCACGATGGAGATGATTAATGGCATTCATCGCTGGAACAGCATCGATAGAAGACCCCTGACCCTGGCCCTGGGAAACTTCGACGGCGTGCACCGGGGACATCAGGCCATCATTCGCACTGCAGTAGATGCGGCGAGGGCGGCAAAGGGGCGCAGCGCGGCCCTGCTATTTGATCCCCACCCCTCGATGCTGCTCCGGCCGGATCCTTCTTTTGCCCTGCTGACCGACCTGGTGGACAGGGCCGAGCTGATGGCCGGCCTGGGCCTGGATTATGTTATTGTGGAGCCCTTTACGGAAGAACTGGCCGCGCTGCCGCCGGAACGCTTCGTTGAGGATATTCTTGTCCGCAAACTCGCTGTCAGCGGAGTAGTGGTGGGCTACGATTATTCATTCGGCCGTCACGGCCGGGGCAAGGTGGAGACCATGGCTGCGCTGGGGGAAAAGTACGGCTTCACCGTGACCATTTGCCCGGCCATCAGGCATAAACAGAAGATTATCAGCAGTTCGGCGATACGCTCCCTTTTGCAAAAGGGAGCGGTGGCCGAGGCGGCAGCGCTGCTGAATTATTATTTTTTCCGCCACGGCAAGGTCATCAGGGGCAGCGGTATCGGCTCAAAAATTCTTTACCCCACGGCCAACATTGATATTCCGGCACGCTTAATTCAACCGGGGCAGGGGGTTTACCTCACGGCGGTGGCCGGCCCGGCCGCCGGCGGAGAGCTGCTGTTTGGAGTGACCAATGTGGGGGCAAAGCCCACCTTCACCTGCAGCCGGGCGGCGATTGAAACCCATATCCTGGATTTTCAAGGCGATCTCTATGGCCGGACAATCTGTCTCTATTTCCTGGAAAAGTTGCGCGATACCAGGGCGTTCAACTCGCCCCGCCTGTTGAAAGAACAAATCAGCCGCGACATTCTCCAGGCCAGAAAGCTGATTGCCAAGCGCTATTGCCGGCAGGTGGCCAAGGGCTGCGCCGCGCCCGGGCTGAAAGAAACCGGGGTAAAAGGGTAAGAATATGTTTAGATTTGCTCAGCAAACCCTTGTAAGTGAAAGCTTTTTCTGTTAAAATTTTTAGTATTGTGAACCGCAGGCTAGGTTTGAAGTTACCCGCCTTCTTACTTGGCTGAGCGGCGATTACTACAAAAGGGAGGCTTTATACATGCTGGATCATGAAAAAAAGATGGAAATCATTGAGCGTTTCCGGATCCACGAAACGGATACCGGTTCGCCGGAGGTGCAGATTGCCCTGTTGACCGAAAGGATCAACTATCTGACCAGGCATCTGCAAACGCACAAAAAAGATTTTCATTCACAAAGAGGTTTGCTGAAAATGGTAGGCCGCAGAAGGGGATTGCTCAATTACCTGCGCGACAACTCCCCGGAACGCTACCAGAATCTCGTGGACAAACTGGGCTTGCGCAAATAGGCTATTTCATGCGGGGGCAACCCCGCTTTTTACATGGATCATGCGCAAAGCATGAAGAAGGGGGAATGACGAGGATTGGAAACTTTGACCATGGAATTGGCAGGTAGAACCCTGACCCTGGAAACAGGCAGGTTGGCCAAGCAGGCAGGGGGAGCGGTCTTTATCCGCTATGGCGATACCGTGCTTCTGGTTACCGCAACCATGTCCAACGAACCGCGGGAAGGGATAGATTTTTTCCCGCTGACCGTAGACTATGAAGAGCGGCTTTATGCCGTGGGCCGCATCCCCGGCGGGTTTATTAAGAGGGAAGGGCGGCCAACTGAAAAAGCAATACTGAGCGCGCGGCTGACCGACCGCCCTCTGAGACCGCTGTTTAACAAGGCACTGCGCAACGCGGTCCATATTGTAGCCACCGTTTTGTCGGTAGACCAGGACTGCCCCCCGGAAATTCTCTCCATTATCGGGGCATCGGCTGCTGTTTCAATTTCCAAGATTCCTTTTGACGGCCCCGTCGGGGCGGTTCTCATGGGTTTAATTGACGGTGAACCGGTAGTCAATCCCACCGTGGAGCAGTCCCGTCAAAGCAAGCTGCACCTGGTGGTGGCCGGAACTAAAGATGCGGTCATGATGGTTGAAGCCGGGGCGGATGAAGTGCACCGCGATGATATTCTGCGCTGCATCGAGGCCGGGCATCGCGTCATCAAGGAAATTGTGGCGCTGCAGGAAGAGCTGGTTGCCCGGGTCGGTCTGCCCAAACTCGAGGTGGCGGCGCCTGAACCGGATCCCGAAATGGTGGACAAGGTTTCGCCTTTTATCCAGGAAAGAATCAATGAAGCCCTGCGTATCCATGAAAAGCAGGAACGGGAAGAACGCCTTGACGCAATCAAGGATGAATTGCTGGAAACATTCGCCGAAGAATACCCGGAGCAGGAAGCTGATTTAAAAGCGATCTTTGAAGATATCTTAAAAGAGACCCTCCGTTCCATGATCCTGAACGAAAAAATTCGCCCCGACGGCCGCTCGCCGGAAGAGATCCGGCCCATCAGCTGCGAAGTGTCGGTGCTGCCGCGGACCCACGGCTCGGCCCTTTTTACCCGGGGCCAGACCCAGGTGCTCAATGTTTGCACCCTGGGAGCGCTGCGGGATATGCAAATCCTTGACGGGCTGGGCCTGGAAGAGTCAAAGCGGTTTATTCACCACTACAATTTCCCGCCTTACAGCGTGGGTGAAGCCGGATTCATGCGCGGCCCCGGGCGCCGGGACATCGGGCACGGGGCACTGGCCGAGCGGGCCCTGGAAAAAGTAGTGCCCAATGAAGATGTGTTTCCCTATACCATACGCCTGGTATCGGAAGTATTGGAATCAAATGGATCTACTTCCATGGCCAGCGTCTGTGCCGGTTCCATGGCCATGATGGATGCCGGCGTCCCCACGGCCAAGCCTGTGGCCGGCATTGCCATGGGGCTGATTAAAGAAGGCGACCAGGTTGAAATCCTATCGGACATCCAGGGGATCGAAGATTTCCTGGGGGATATGGATTTCAAAGTAGCCGGTACAGTGGATGGTATAACGGCCCTGCAGATGGATATAAAGATCAGCGGCATATCCCAGGATATTCTGGCCAGAGCCCTGGAGCAGGCTGACCGGGGTTACCGCTATATCATGGATAAGATGAACGAAGTCATCCGGGAACCGCGGCCGGAGCTGTCTCCCTATGCGCCCAGGATGATCACCATGCAAATCGACGTGGATAAAATTCGCGACGTCATCGGCCCCGGCGGAAAGATGATTAATAAGATCATCGCCGAAACCGGCGTGGAAATCGATGTTGAACCTGACGGCCGCATTTTCATCGCCGCGGTAGATGTGGAGGCCGGCAACAAGGCCAAGGAAATGATCGAATCCCTGGTCATGGACGTGGAGCCGGGCCAGACGTACCTGGGCAAGGTAACCAGGGTGGAGAAGTATGGGGCTTTCGTTGAAGTTCTCCCTGGAAAAGAAGGGCTGCTGCACATATCCAACATGGATTACCGCAGGGTAGAAAAGACCGAAGACGTGGTCAACATCGGCGACATCGTGGAAGTTAAGGTGACCGACATTGACGACAAGGGCAGGATTAACCTCTCCCGCAAAGAGCTTCTGGAAAAACCGACTGGTTATGAAGAGCGCCGGCGCCGCCCCGGACCGCCACGGGCCCGGGAGCACCGCCACCGTAAAAAATCCTAGCCCAAAAATCTGAAAGCTGAATGACCAGAAGGAGCACCCCGCGTAATGCTGGGTTCGCTTCTTTTTTTATTTCCAAAAGGGGCATTGCTCCAATTCAGAATATGCCAGTACAGATACGCATAGATATGCAGTAACAGCGCCTGGGCAATTTTTTGGGGACGGTGCATAATTTTGTGGCGCAGCTGGCGCAGGGCGGAAAAAATAGCCCTAATCTTATTATTAATGCTTGGCGGATTGGCCCTGATTTCGCTGAGAGCGAGTTATCCCGCAGAACCGGAACCTGTCTATTTCGTCGAAAGCAAAGCCCCACTGGTGGCGCTAACTTTTGATGCCCTCTGGAGCGGGGAAAACCTGGAGGAGATCCTCGGCCTGCTGGAACGGGAGGCTGTCCGGGCCACTTTCTTTTTAAGCGGGACCTGGCTGCAAAATCACCCCGAAAAAGCTGCATTAATCCTCTCCGGCGGGCATGAAATAGGCAACAAAACCATGAGCCAGCGCATTTTAACGGCCCTGGATCAGCAGGAATTGGTGCAGGAAATCAAGGGATTTAATGACCTGGCCGCACAAATCCTGGAGTACCGGCCGCGCTTGTTCAGGCCGCCGCTGGGCCTGTATAACGGGATGGTGTTAAAAAAGGCCAGGCAACAGGGCTGTACAACAATTCTCTGGTCCATAGACTCATACGATTGGATCAGTCTAAACAGCGCGGAGATCGTCGAGAAAGTGGCGGGAGCGGTGCATCCCGGGGCGATCATTGTGTTCCACCTGGAGGCGCCCCTGCTGCCCCGGGCGCTGCCGGAAATATTAAAGCTGCTGCGGGAGGGTGGTTTTAAGCCCTGCATGGTAAGTGAATTATTGCAGGCGGAAGAGCAAGGTTAAGGCCGTTTTTTAATAAATAGATTGCCTTGAAGGGGTGAGCCGGATGAAAATGAGGGCGTTCCGGGGCCGCCACTGGCTTAAACCGGCCCTGGCCCTGGTGCTGCTGGGAGCGGCGATTCTGCTTTTTTTTACTTTTGACGAACCGCTGCGCCGCCATTTTAGCGGAGTCAAAAGGGGGGTAATGCTGCAGAATGAACCGATGGAAAGCCTTTTCCGTTCAGAAGTGGCCGCCATAGTGGCTGAGATTGCCCGGGTCGAAGGCAGAAGGCCAGTGGATGCATGGGTGGATGAAGCAAACAAGGCCATTATTCCGGAGTTAAATGGGCTCGAAGTTGACCTGGAGGCGACCATTGATCTGGTGTTGAATGCCCCGGCCGAAGCAAAACTGGAGCCAGTTTACTGCGAAATCAAGCCGGCCTTGCGCTGGGAGCACTATCCTTCCCTGCCGGCTTACCAGGGTAATCCGCGCAAACATGCCCTGGCCTTGATGATCAACGTGGCCTGGGGTGAAGAGCATCTGCCGCGCCTGCTGCAGGTGCTGCAAGATAACGGCAGCCGCGCCACCTTTTTTCTCACCGGGCTGTGGGCGGAAAAAAACGAAGAACTGGTTTGCCGCATCGCCGAGGCCGGCCATGAACTGGGCAATCACGGTTATTCCGATGCAGAAGTGTTTCCGGAACTTGACAGCTGGGCCATCTCCCGTTCACTTCGCCAAACCAATGAAATTATTTATGATGCTGCGGGGATATACCCTTTATACTTTACACCGCACAAAGGCGAATTTAATGATCTAACCCTGGAACTGGTATCCCGGCACGACATGCGCACGGTCCTCTGGACCCTGGATACAGTAGATTGGAAGAATCCCGGGGTTAAAGTAATGAAAGATAAGATTCTGAACCATGCCGCTCCGGGATCAATCATTCTCATGCACCCCACGGCAGATACAATCACTCTTTTAGAGGAAGTGCTTCCGCTCTTGCAAGAGCGCCAATTTAAAATCATTACCGTTGGGGAACTTTTAAGCCCCTCCTGGCCCCTTGCCGGTGATGGAGGGCGGCGCGGCGAATGTGGAAGGCAGAATAGCGGGGCAAAAGTTAGCTAGAGAATCAAGGGAGCCGGAAAAAAGGGGAGATGAAACAAAGGATAGGGGAGCGCGGACAGGAAATGATATAATGCCCTTGAATGATCTACCATACCTGGTTGGGAGTGAAGTTGATGCCACAGCATGTTGTTCAACTGCCTTTAAAGATTGCCGCGCACGGCCGGGGGCTGCCGCTTCCGTTTTATGCCACCAGCGGCGCGGCCGGCATGGATCTGCATGCCGCCGTAGCCGAGGCAGTGGTCATTGAACCGGGGCAGGTTGCCGCCATCCCCACGGGGCTCCATGTTGCCGTACCCGACGGTTATGAGCTGCAGATCAGGCCCCGCAGCGGTCTGGCCTTAAAAAAGAAAATCGGCCTTTTAAATTCACCGGGCACAATTGATGCCGACTACCGGGGAGAAATCATGGTCATATTAATTAACCTGGGTTCGCAGCCGTTTACGATCAACCGCGGCGATCGCATCGCCCAGATGGTCCTCTGCCCCATACCGCGCATTGAACTCTGCCCGGTGGAGGAGCTGCCGCCAACCTCGAGGGGAGACGGTGGAATGGGGCATACCGGCCTCAGGTGAGGCAGGATTTTCCAGGAGTTTGCAGTAGAGGAGGGAGCGCTTTGCGCCTCAGCGAGCTGGCTCGAAAAGAGCTGGTTGACCTGGATGAAGGCAATTTTTGGGGGCCTGCAGGCAAAGCGGATTTGCTGATCGAGGAAAGCAGCGGCGCGATTAAATCACTGGTGCTGGCCGGGCAGAGCGGCTTTTTGGGAATAGGCTACAGCGATGAGATTATTATCCCCTGGAGCAATATTGTCAGAGTAGGCGGCGACGCCATTATCATCCGCCTCAAAGGAAAATAGGTGCTCCCGGTCGCTGGGGACGCAGAATATTAATCCATGTTGGGGAAATAATAACCTACGTAATGCAACCCAAGCGACCAACAAGGAGGATCTGACCATGAGCAAAGTAGTCGTCGGTGTATTTCACGACAGAGACCAGGCCGAGAGCGCCCTGGAAGATTTAAAAAATGAGGGCTTTGAACAGGATATTTCTCTAGTGGCCAGGGATGAAGAAAAAAGCGGCATGAGCATGGAGAACCAGGATTTAACTGAGGGAGCTTTTACCGGGGGAGCGCTGGGCGGGATTGCCGGACTGCTGGCCGGCGCAGGTGCGCTGTTAATCCCCGGAGTGGGGCCGATTATTGCCGCAGGCCCCATTGCCGCCACTTTGACCGGAGTGGTCACCGGGGGAATTGCCGGAAGCCTGGTGGACTACGGTATTCCGGAGGAGAGGGGCGAGTATTATGAAGAGCAGGTCCGCCAGGGAGGCATCCTGCTCACAGTAAAATCCAGCGATGAACGCGTCGAAGAAGCCGCATCGATCATGAGAAATTACGGCGCTGAAGATGTAGAGACACACCGCTCCGCCGAATAAGGGTTGAACATCTTTTGGAAAACAGGGCCCGGATAACCTCCGGGCTTTTTGTTGTTATGGGCTGCTTTAACCGAAATCGCCCGGCCGACATATACTAAAGCAAAAGCTAATTGAAGAGCGGCGATAAAGATGCATCCATGGAAAATAATCATCGTGGGCGGAGATCGGCGAGAAGTTGAACTGTGCCGCCTCTGGCAGGAGGAGGGGCTGGAGGTGGCGCTGGCGGGCTTTGAAAAATGCCCCTCCATTAAAGCTGCCTCTGATGCCGATATTGCCCAGGCCAATGTGCTGATCACCCCTTTATCCGGCATTAAAGCCCCGGGAACGGTAGCTGCGGCCTACGCCGCGTCGCAGCCCCTGCAGATCATGCCTTTTTTAAAGCTGCCGGCCCAAAAGTACTTGCTGTTAACCGGATCTGTGGCGCCGGAGCTGGCGCAAAGCCTGCCTGCACATGCCTGTCCCGTTTTGACAGCGAATGACGCCGAACTGGCCACCTTGAATGCCATTCCCACCGCCGAGGGCGCTATTCAGAAGGCCATGGAACTGTCCGCAAAAACATTGCATGGCAGCAGGGCCCTGGTAGTGGGCCTGGGCCGCTGCGGGACTGTTTTGGCCAGGATGCTGCAGGGGCTCGGGGCCAAGGTTAGCGCCGCGGTCAGGCGCCCTGAAACGGCGGCCCTGGCCGAGACCATGAGCATCAAGGCCATTTTTGTTGATGAACTCGCGGAGAAGGCCGGTGAGATGGACTTCATTTTTAATACGGCGCCGGCTCTCCTGTTAAAGGGGCCTGTGTTGAAAACGCTGAAAAAGAGCGCCATTATCCTGGACCTGGCTTCTGAGCCCGGCGGCACAGATTTTGCAACAGCAAAAGCCCTGGGACTTCAGGCGCTGCTGCTTCCTGGTTTACCCGGAAAGGCGGCGCCGCATACTGCCGCTGGAATTCTCTCCCGGGTTTACCGGCGCCTGATTTCAGCTAAGATTTCTACCTTAATCAACGGGGGGAAAGATAATGCAATCGCTGAAAAATAAAAACATTGGTGTAGCCATGACCGGCTCACACTGCACCCTGGACAATATTCTGCCGCAGGTGGAAAAATTAAAAGAAGCCGGAGCGGAAATATTCCCAATTTTCTCAGAAGCGGTGCAGGATGTTGATACCCGCTTTGGACCGGCGTCGCAATGGTGGAGCCGCATGGTGGCCATTAGCGGAAAACAGCCCTGGCGGACCATCGTGGAGGTGGAGCCCATCGGGCCGCAGGGGCTGCTCGATTTGCTGCTGATCGCTCCCTGCACCGGCAATACCATGGCCAAACTGGCCGGTGGAGTGGTTGATGCGGTGGTGCTGATGGCGGCCAAGGCTCAACTGCGCAACCAGAGGCCCGTGCTGCTGTTTGTTTCTACCAACGATGGCCTCGGCTTGAACGCCAAAAATCTGGCCTTGCTGATGAATACTAAACATATCTACCTGGTCCCATTTGGGCAGGACGATCCGCTGGAAAAGCCCAATTCACTAGTATCCAATCCCCAGTTAATCCTGCCGGCTGCTGCAGCGGCGCTGCAGGGCAAACAGCTGCAGCCGATGATCATTTGCTACAAGCATTAGCCCGGGCAGTTTTAAAACAGCTTTTGCCAATGCTCATTTTTCTTGATATACTTGAGGAGGTGTCGGTATGACTTCCATATTTGGCAGAGTCATAACCGCCATGATCACCCCCTTTGACCAGCGGGGTGAAGTGAATTACCGCGCGGTGGCTGAGTTAACCCGCTTTCTGATTGAAAACGGATCCACCGGGCTGGTTGTCTCCGGCACTACCGGAGAATCGCCTTCCCTAAGCGAGGAAGAAAAGCTGAAGCTATTCAGGGTGGTAGCCCGGGCTGCGGGAAAAAAAGCCGCAGTGATCGCCGGAACCGGCGGAAATTGCACCGCAGCTTCCATAGAACTGACTCAAAAGGCTGAGCAGACCGGAATAGACGGGATTTTGCTGGTTGCCCCGTATTACAATAAACCTGACCAGAGGGGGCTGTACGCGCATTTTAAAGCAGTTGCAGCAGCGACACAGCTGCCGGTAATGCTGTACAATGTTCCCGGGCGGACCGGGATTAATCTGGCTGCGGAGACGACCCTCAAACTGGCGGAAATTGACAATATTGTAGCCATAAAGGAAGCGAGCGGCAACCTGGAGCAGGCGGCCCTAATCTGTAGGCACGCGCCACCGGGCTTCTTCCTTTACTCGGGGGACGATGCCATGACCCTGCCTTTTTTAAGTGTCGGTGCGGCGGGAGTGGTCAGCGTGGCTTCGCATCTTGTCGGGCGTAAAATTGAAAAGATGATTGATCTGTTCTGGAAGGGCGAATATGCTGCCGCGGCGGGACTGCATGGAGATCTTCTGCCGCTTTTTAAAGGCCTGTTCATGGAAACCAACCCGGTACCGCTCAAAGCGGCCCTTAATCTCATCGGCTTCCCCGCCGGGCCTCCGCGGTTGCCGCTGCTCCCCCTGGAAGGTGAAAATTTGCGCCGCCTGGAGAAAATATTGCGTCAAAATGGCATCCTTCCGACTTCGGCGGAAAGCGATTGAAATACTCGAATATGGAAAAACTAACGTTGAGGAGGCCCCTTCATTGCGTCGTAAAGCTGGCAAAACAGAATATGTACAGGTTATTCCCCTGGGCGGTGTCGGAGAAATCGGGAAGAATATGTTTGCGCTGCGCTACGGAAAAGAGCTCATTTTACTTGACTGCGGCTTGAAGTTCCCGGAAGAAGATATGCACGGCGTAGATATTGTTATTCCGGATACATCTTTTTTGTTGGAAAACCGCGAACAGCTGCTGGGAATTATCTTGACCCACGGCCACGAAGATCATATCGGCGCTGTCCCTTATCTGATCGGCGATCTGAACGTGCCCATTTACGGAACCCGCCTCACCCTGGGACTGCTGGAGCAGAAACTGGCCGAATACGAAATTTTGCATGATGTGGTCCTGCGCCAGATTACTGCAGATCAAACCCTGAAAATATCCCCCAATATTACCCTGGAATTTTTCAGGACAAACCATAGTATTCCCGATTCCGTGGGCGTAGCTATCCATACTCCGGCCGGAACAATCGTCTATACCAGTGACTTTAAATTCGATCATACACCGGTGGACGGCAAGGTGACCGATTTTCATAAACTGGCCGAGCTGGGCCACCGCGGCGTGCTGGCAGCCCTGGTTGACTGCACGAATGCGGACCGGCCGGGCTTTACCCTTTCGGAAAAAGAGGTGGGGCGAACCATTGACGACGTGTTTCGCCTATCAAGCAGCCGCATTATTTTCGCCACCTTTGCCTCCAATATTCACCGCATTCAACAGGTTATCAGCGCCGCGCAACGCTACCGGCGCAAAATCTGCATTATCGGCCGCAGCATTGTCGGTTCCGTGGAAATTGCCTCCAAGCTCGGCTACCTGGATATACCCAAAGGAATACTGGTGGATATCGATCAGATCCACCAGTACCCCCAGGACAAGCTGGTCCTGATCACCACCGGCAGCCAGGGTGAACCCATGTCCGCCCTGACACGGATATCGCTGTCCGATCACCGCCGGGTGGAGATTGTACCCGGCGACACGGTCATTATCTCTGCTACCCCCATTCCGGGAAATGAAAAGCTGGTGGCCCGCACGGTAAACAACCTCTTTAAACGCGGCGCCGAAGTGATTCACCGCTCCATTTCAGGCGTCCATGTATCCGGCCACGGCAGTGAAGAAGATATTAAATTGATGCTGAATCTGCTTCGCCCCAGTTATCTAATCCCGGTGCACGGAGAATATCGCCACCAATGGTATTGCGCCAGGGTGGCTGAAAAAGTGGATATACCGCCGGAAAACACTTTCCTGGTGGAACCGGGGACAGTGATGGAATTCGGGGAGGGATTGGGGAGGATAGCCGGCACAGTTGCCGCTGGACGGGTGATGGTGGACGGGTTCGGCATCGGCGATGTGGGCGACGTGGTCTTGAGGGACCGTCGCATTCTCGCCGAGGAGGGGATTGTGGTCATTGTGATGACCATTGATCCCGGGCCGGGCAAACTGGTCTGCGGCCCGGAAATAATCACGCGGGGCTTTGTTTATGTCCGGGAATCGGAAGAGCTGCTTGAGGAAGCAAGGCAGCTTATTACCGCCAGGATTCTTAAGCTCAGCCGGGAGCAGCTCACCGACTGGAACGCCGTCAAAGCCGGCGTACGCGATACTGCAGCTTCTTTTTTCTACGAGCGCACGGGCCGGCGCCCCATGATCATACCCATTGTTATGGAGCTTCCCGCCGAAGCAGGCGGGGAAGGCGAGCAGGCCTAAGCGATCAAGGAGTAACTATAAAGCGGTCCGCCCGGCCGTATTGGCTCAGCGGACCGCTATGCTTAAATGATTAAGCCAGGGGCGTTAACGGGATGACTTCCGCCGCAGCCTCAGCAGCACGGCACCGCCGGGGATCAGACCCAGGGCCAGGAGCTCTCCAAGGGGCAGGGTTCCCCCGGTGCGGGGCAGCTCTTTCTTAGACGGCTTTTTGGGAGGCTCGGGATCGGTGGGTTCGGGCTCCTCCGGTTCGACGCCGGAAGCGGTAATGCTGATGTCATCCACGTAGTAGCGAATGGGAAAGGCTTCTCCATCATTTGCATCCTCCCAAGCCCACGCTGCCTCAATATCCAGGGCTGATCTAACGGTCAGGGTAAAAGTCTTCCCGATATACTCAGAGAGGTCGTATTCATGCTCCTGCCAGCCATGGCTATGGGAGCAGGCATAGAGGACCTGCTGGTCGTCGATCAATACTTCCAGCCAGCTCCACTCATCTCCCTCGAATTCAATGTCTTCATTACCCTCCGCGAACTCTACCAGGAAGGCCAGCTGCAGCAGGGGATCTTCCGCCCAGGCCGGCAGGGTGATCTCCTGGGCAATAGCAGCAATACCAAGGGAAGGATACATTCCCGCGCCTCCGTCGCCCATGTGGACAGCGTAATCGCCCTCGGAAACCAGGTCTCCCTGCACCGCGGGGAAAAGTCCGCTCTCGGTGACGTCCCAGCCGCTGAAGTCGCCGGTTTCAAAACCGCCGTTAACCACATATTCAATCAGCGGCCCCGCCGCTGCCGCGCGAAGCGGGCTGCCCAAACCCGCAGCCAGCAGTACGGACAGCAATAGCACCAGACCGGTTAAAGCGGTGATCTCTTGGGGCGGAACTTGCAAAATAATAGAGCTGCAGCAGTTACATCTTTCATTGATGGTACCTCCAGATACGATTTTTTGTACCTATTCTTTTTAAAACCTGGATGTCCTTCCTGTAATGGACATTATATAAAAAAATATCTAACCTTTTTAGTAAAGCTACTGGCAAAGTCCAATGGGATTCCGCCCGCTTGCCGCGAGCTGCCCGGACAGATCATGCTGCGGTTATCGCCCGTCTTTCCGTCCGCCATTGTTTCTAGAACAGGCTTATGATAGTATGGGTTTGTCCAACGAACTTTTCCGGGCGATTGAGCTGGAAGACGATTTAACGTCCGATCCCGGCAGAGTCTTCCCTGCCTCCAGCGGCAAAGGGGGGAGCGTAGGGGAGGCGCTCGCCGCTATGCCGGCATAAAGACAGCGACGCTTTTTTGGATGGTTTAGACGATCAAACCTCCTCCAGGTGCGCGGACGATTTGACACCCTGTACAGAGTAAAGGATCTAGCCCAAAGGAGGTCCGGATATGCAAGAGTTTTTTGCCGGAATATTGAATTTTCAATTCAACCAATTGATTATGTTTATCATTGCGGGGATTCTCATCTACCTCGCCATCGCCAAGGAGTACGAACCGGCCCTGCTGCTGCCCATCGGCTTCGGCGCCATACTGGCCAATATACCTTTATCGGGAGCCATCGGGGAACACGGCGTGCTCTCCATCCTTTACAGGGCGGGCATAGCCAATGAACTTTTTCCAGCCCTGATCTTTATCGCCATCGGGGCGATGATTGACTTTGGACCGCTTTTGCAGAACCCGTTTATGCTTTTTTTCGGCGCAGCAGCCCAGTTTGGCATCTTTTTTACGCTCATGGTGGCCTTGTTTTTTGGCTATGACCTTAAGGAAGCGGCGGCAATCGCCATAATCGGGGCGGCGGACGGGCCTACTTCCATTTACGTGGCCACGAAATTCGCACAAAATTTGCTGGCTCCCATCTCGGTGGCCGCCTATTCGTATATGGCCCTGGTGCCCATCATCCAGCCTCCGATAATCCGGCTGCTGACTACAAGCCGTGAGAGAAAAATCCGCATGGATTACCGGCAGGTGAAAGTGCCCAAAATAATTAAAATACTTTTTCCTATCATGGTCACCATTGTCGCCGGCGTTATTGCTCCGGTCAGCGTAACCCTGATCGGCCTCTTGATGTTCGGCAACCTGATCAGGGAATGCGGCGTCATTGAAAGGCTCTCCAGCGCGGCTCAAAACGAGCTGGCCAACCTGGTCACGATTCTTTTGGGAGTGACCATCGGATCGACCATGGTTGCCGATCAGTTCTTAAAACCGGATACCCTTTTGATCATGGGCATGGGCCTTGTCGCTTTCATCTTCGACACGGCCGGCGGCGTCCTCTTTGCCAAGCTGCTTAATCTTTTCCTCAAACAAAAAGTCAACCCAATGGTGGGCGCAGCGGGAATTTCGGCCTTTCCCATGTCCGCCAGGGTAATTCAGCAAATGGCCAAGAAAGAAGATCCGACCAACTTTATCCTGATGCAATCGGCCAGCGCCAATGTGGCCGGGCAAATCGGATCGATCGTGGCCGGAGGGCTGTTGCTGGCGCTGGTACCGCTCTTTTTAAAATAGATAGCTAAAAGGAGATATTTTGATGGATACTAGCCTGATCAGCATCGGTTTACAGGTATCGCTTTATGGCCTGGGTGGAGTGTTTACAGTGTTAATCCTCTTTTATATCCTGGTCAAAATAATGATGGCTTTATCCGACCGGCTTGCCCCCGGTGAAGACCAATAATAGCCTGATCCATACAGCTGTGAACGGTTGGACAAAGCAACCCTGTCCTTAAGGCGCTGGCAAGATGATTTAGTAGAGCCAAAGCCAATGGAGCAGGGTTTTCTTAACCAGAGCACCGGTTTAAAATGCAAGCGGCACAGCCGGCAAAGAAGGGCAGCCTGGCCGCCATCAGTCACAGGTCAAGATCCGGCCCCAGATCGCGGGTGGCGACGAGGTTGGAGCCGCTGCCGGCAAAGTTCGGGACAATGATCTCGCCGCAGCGCACCGGCGCTGTGGCTTTGATCTTGTTTAAAGCGGCGGCTGCCTCGCGTATCAGGGCCTTGGGGATGGGGGTGTCGGTTTTGACCGGCAGTCGCGGCAGCGCTGCTCCCTCCACGACCACAGTGCCGGTGAGAACGCGCCGCGGATCAGTGTATTCCTGGAGGGCGTATTCTTCACCGCGCCTGCACTCATTGCCGCTAACGGTTAAACCCGCCTCGCCTGGTCTGACGGTTACCGTGCAGCTCAGGGGGCAGTTGATGCAGGTAAACTCACGCTTTCGACTCATGAATCGCTTCCCCCTTTAACGTTACTTCAATGGCATCGCCGTCGGCCAGGCCCCTTAAACGGGACGGATCCAGCGTCAGGCGCAGCATCTCCGGCGGCCTGACCATGCGCTCTTTTTTTTGCGCCAGGACTGCACCCTGGTGCAGCACCTGCAGGCGCACGTCCCGCTGCTCCGCCTGCACCCGGAAATAGAGATCCACAGCCTCGTCTGCAGGCAGGGTCAGGCGCTGCGGCACCACGTAGGCGATGCCCTGGCCGGCCATAACCTGCGCCGTGCCGCCGGCTTTACGGTTCAGAAGATAGCGCGCCGCGCCGCGCCCGGCCCTCTGGGCCGACAAAGTTACATAATCCACCAAATCGTGCACATGGACGACATTCCCGCTGGCAAAAAAACCAGGGACGCAGGTAGCCATATCCTGGTCGACCACCGGCCCCCCGGTAGCGGGATCAAGGGGTATGCCGGCCTGCCGGGTAAGCTCATTTTCAGGGATCAGGCCCACCGAAAGGATCAAGGTGTCGCAGGGGACAAAGCGCTCGGCGCCGCTCTGCGGCCGCCCCTTTTCATCAACCGGGGCCACGCTAACCCCTTCCAGCCTTTTTTTGCCGTGCAAAAATGTAACGGTGTGGGAGAGGTAGAGGGGGATTGAAAAATCCTCCAGGCACTGCACCACGTTGCGGGTCAGGCCTCCGGGCCGGGGCGCGATTTCATAAACTCCCAGCACCCGGGCTCCCTCCAGGGTCAGGCGCCGGGCCATAATCAGACCGATATCTCCCGAACCGAGGATCACGATACGCTCCCCGGGCATAACTCCTTCCATATTAATTAAGCGCTGCACGGCGCCGGCGGTGTAAACACCGGCAGGGCGGTAGCCCGGCAGCAGCACCTGGAAACGGCTGCGCTCGCGGCAGCCCATGGCCAGGATCACCGCTTCAGGCTGCAGGGTTAAAAGTCCTTTCGGGCTTGCCGCGGTGAGCCGGCGCTCCGGGGAGAGGGATAACACCATGGTCCCGGTCAGCAGCTTTATGCCGGGGCGGCGGCGCACCTCGCTGACAAAACGGTGGGCATATTCCGGCCCGGTCAGGGAAGCCCCGAAGATAAAGTTGCCGAAGCCATCGTGGACGCACTGGTTTAAGATGCCGCCCAGCTCCCGGTCCCGCTCCAGCAGAAGGACGTTTTTGCAGCCGGCATCATAGGCCGCAGCAGCTGCGGCCAGGCCCGCAGGCCCGCCCCCGACAACCACCAGTTCGGGATGTTGCTGTGTATTAACCATCAATCCACCACTCCTTTTTTTGCGGCGAAGGCTCCTTGGTCCGCCGGCTAAACAGGGGTGAGCCGGGGCCGCTCTTGGTCAGCTTTTCCAGCGGTATGCCCAGCTCCCTGGCCATAAGCAGCGACACCCGGGGCATGCAGAATCCGCCCTGGCAGCGGCCCATCCCCGCCCGGGTGCGCCTTTTAACCGCATCCAGGGTGCGTGCCGGAACAGGGCGGTGCAGGGCCTCAATGATCTCCCCTTCCGTCACATGCTCGCAGCGGCAGATAATGTGGCCGTAGCGGGGGTCTTTCCTGATCAGGGCGGCGCGCTGCGCTTCATCAAGGTTTTTAAAGTGGGTGATGTCGCGGCGGTACGGGTTAAAATTTTCTTTTTCCTCCAGTTGCAGCCCTTCCGCAGCCAGGATCTCCAGCACCAGTTCGGCGATGGCCGGGGCGGCCACCAGGCCCGGCGATTGAATTCCGGCCACGTGGATCAGGCCGCCGAGATGGCGGGAGGGGGCAATATGAAAATCCTCGGTATAGGTGGCGGCCCGTACGCCGGCAAAGAAAGTGATCAGGGACTTGCGGGCATCATACCCGGGCATAAGGGGGCTGAACTTTTCGATGATGCGCTCCAGTCCTTCACGGGAGACCGAGGTGTCTTCCCGGTCGGGTACTTCGTAAGCGGTAGGGCCCCATTCCGGGTTGCCGTCCACCGTGAGCATGGTTCCGCCCCCCTTGGTGAAGGGATCTTGCCCCAGCGCCAGTATCCCCGTAGCCATGGCGGCATGATTGGCAGTATCTTCCCCGTCAAAGATGAGCAGTTCTCCTTTGCGGGGGTGCAGGGTAAATTCTGGAGGGCCGGCCATCTCTGCCACCCGGTCGGCGTAAATTCCGGCCGCATTGATACAGTACCGGGTTAAAAAGCTGCCGCGGTTGGTAACCACTTTGTGAATGCGGCCTGATTTCTGCTCCAGGGCGGTTACCTCTGTTTCCAGGTAGAGGGAAACACCGTTGCTCACTGCGTTTTCGGCATAAGCCACGGTTAACTTATAGGGCGAAGTCATGGCGGTGGAGGGGGCCAGAAAAGCCCCTTTGACTTCAGGAGATATACTCGGTTCCATGGCCAGGGCCTGCTCCCGGCTGATTACTTCCACCGGGATACCTGCGCTTTGGCCCCGCGCCTTGATCAGGTCCAGCAAAAACAGCTCTTCTTCTTTAAAGACCAGGCCCATCAGGCCGGATTGGCAAAAGGGGACGTCCAGTTCGGCGCAAAGCTGAGGAAACATGGCGTTGCCTTTTACATTCAGCTCGCTGCGCAAGCTGTCCGGCTCCTGGACAATGCCGGAATGAACCATGCCGTTGTTGGCTTTGCTGGCGCCGCAGCCTACATCGGCATCCTTTTCCAGCAATATAATCTTCAGTTTGTAGCGAGACAGCTCTCTGGCTATGGCCGCGCCAACAACACCGGCCCCAATGATCACCACGTCGGCGCTGTCGATTACCTTGGGATTTCCGGCAGGGGCCTGGTAGGGCTGGGGGGTCACCTCCTGCGCTTTAATTTCATTGACCACACTTTTCACGCCCCGCAGCGTCCCTGCCAGCTGCCCGGCCCGCACGACCTGCTCCCAGCGAGGCACCTCCCCGGCCAGGTGAACCCGACCATCTTCTTCAGTTATGGTAAGATTGAACTCACCGAGTCCGTTGTCCGCGAACATTTCCTCGATCAGCGTTTGAATTGATTTAGACATTTTTATTCACCGGCCTTTAAGGCTAAAGTAAAGATGTTATACAAAAAAATTCGCTTAAAAAGAAATAAATCCTTTTTCAGAATAAGATCACAGAATAGTAAGATTTATCGAACGCCCGCTGGCCATAAATTTAGGAAGGAAAATAGAAACCTTTGGGGAAAGATGCCTGTCTATGGCTAGTAAAAGCATTACGCCTGCCTAAGGCGGATAGTTTAGCAAAATAATCACTTGATCTAGATGAGCAGGCTGTAATTACCTTTAGATTTTTGGAAGGCAGTAAGATATATTTGACTTATGCACCAATTAACGCTCCAGGAGGATTCAGCCATGAGACTAAAGCCCAAGGGCCGACTGATTATACTGATATTTCTCATTATAGTGATTATTTCACTGGTGGCAGTACGCTGCAGCAGTCCGGGCGAGGCCCCGGCAGATCCCGTCGAGGTCCCTGAACCGGCCCCTGACCCTGCGGAAGAAGCCCGCAAGCTTCAAGAAGAATGGCACAGGCGCAACGAGGCGCTGAAAGAAGAACTGGGCCAGTTTTATGTCCCGCTGTACCCCCTGGAAAAGCCGGAAAACCCCCGTGTTAAAGTAAAAGCGCTTTACCTGACCGGCCATACTGTCGCCCACCCCCGTTATGCCGAAATCTTGGAAATGATTGAAAATAGCGAGCTTAACGCGGTGGTAATTGACGTTAAAGATGATCACGGCAAGATGACCTATACCAGCGACATTGAAATTGTCAATGAAGTTGACGCCTATTATAAACCGGTTCCGATCAGCGATATCCGGGCCACCCTGGAAGATTTGCAGGCCCGCGGCATCTATACCATTGCCCGCATCGTTGTCTTCAAAGACCCCTACCTGGCCAGGCAGAAAACAGAGTGGGCCATCCACCGCAAAGAAGGAGGCCTGTGGACCGAGAAGGGGGTGGCCTGGATTAATCCCTACATGGAAGAAGTATGGGATTACAATATTGCCATCGCCAAGGAAGCGGCGCTTTTAGGTTTTAATGAAATCCAGTTTGACTATATTCGTTTCCCAGAAAACGCTGCCCGCGTCGATCGCGAGGCCATTTACCATAACCAGAACGGCCGCAGCAAAGATGAAGCCATCGCCGGCTTTCTCAAAAAAGCCCGCCAGGAGCTGGCAGATTACAATGTGCACCTCGCTTACGATGTTTTCGGAGTCATCGCCACTTCATGGGGCGATCATGATAACATTGGCCAGATCTGGGAAACCTTCACCCGGGAGGCCGATTATATCTGCCCCATGATTTATCCCAGCCATTACGGGGAAGGTTATTTCGGCTTCGCCGTGCCTGACGCCAACCCCGGTGGGACTATCACCCGGGCCCTGACAGACGCGCTCAAGCGCAACGCTGCCGTGGAAAACCCCGCCATTATCCGCCCCTGGCTGCAGTCTTTCACCGCCACCTGGGTCAAAGGGCATATACCTTACGGACCTGCAGAAGTGCGCCAGCAGATCGACGCCGCCCTGGCCCTGGGTATTGATGAATTTATGATCTGGAATCCGGCCAATGTATACCAGGCCGGATCTTTTCTCACTGCCGCCGAAGCGGAGCGCCGGGCTGAAGCGGTGCGGCAGGAGCGCGAGAGCAAAGGGCATGATTTTTTAGGCCGGAGCGCACTCGAAGCGGCTGAAATTTACCTGAAGTCAATCCAGAAGAAAGACTGGCGGGAAGCCTATGCCCTGCAGAGCAGCGGCTTCACCGTGGACGGCAACCGGTACCGCGACTGGCTCAACGGCGCCAGCGGGCGCCTGCACGCATGGACAGTGCGGCAAAGCGGGTCAAGCGGCGCTGCCGCAACCCTGGAGCTGGATTTAACCTTAATCCTGCACGGCGAGGAGATTACCCTGGAGGGGGAAAAGTGGACTGTGAGGCAAGAAAACAATATTTGGAGAATTGAACCTTCAGCCCAGTTCCTGGAGCTGCTGGAAGGAGCTCAAGAAGAAGAGTGAGGGATGCAGGACTGGGCCGGGGACGAAAAGAATTTAAAATGCCGGGGGTTCCCCGGCATTTTTTTGCCGGACCCGGGCTGTACAGCAAGATTACCCGGCAGCGGTGGTGTTAAAAGGATATGATCTGGTATGGCGCACTGGCTCTTTCTATCGTGATCATCATTATCGGCGTTAACCGGAAGCTGAACATGGGCCTGGTTATGTTAGCCGCAGCCCTGGCGCTGCTGGCCGCTTCCGGCGCCGCCTGGCCTACCGTGTTCCGTGCTGCCCAGAGCACTCTTGCGGAGCGGGGCACCCGGGTCCTGCTGGTTTGCGTTTTACTTTTAAGCGTGCTGGGCAGCTTGCTCAAGCAAACCGGCGCCCTGCAAAGTATGATCGACCACCTGGAGCGCTTGCTGGGAGACCTGCGCCTGCTGACGGCAGCCCTGCCGGCGCTGATCGGCACCCTGACCGTGCCCGGAGGAGCAATTTTTTCAGCGCCCCTGGTTGAGCAGGCCGGAGGCAAGGCCGGATTGGATGCCGGCCGCCAGGCGGCGGCCAACCTGTGGTTCCGCCACGCCCTTTATTTTGCCTATCCCTTGTTTCCCAGCGTCATTCTGGCCTCGGAGCTGTCCGGACTTGGCGTCCTGACCTTTGTACGCTACAATCTTTTCCCGTCCGCCACAGCCCTGGCGGCTGCCTATATGATTATCTTCCGCGGCCTTTCCGGCAAAAAGGAGAGCGCCATCTTAACGGTTAACAGCACGGCGGAGCGCACGCTTAACCGCAACCTGGCCGGCTTTTTCAGCAGTGTGGCCCCCATACTGCTGGTCTTGCTCCTGGTGCTGCTCTTCAATTTAAGCTTTCCCCTGGCTCTAACTGCAGGCTGCCTCCTGGCCCTGGCCGGCGGAATCCCTTTGACCGCAGGGTTTGCCGCGACGCTATGGGAGCGGATCAAAAAAATGCTGCTGCCGGCGCTAAAACTGGACCTGGTCCTGGTGGTGTGGGGGATCATGTTTTTTAAACAGGCCCTGGAGCATAGCGGCGTCACCGGGCAAATGGCCGGGGCCATGGTTAATCTGGGCCTGCCCTTTTTATTACAGATGTTTCTCTTTCCGGTGCTGACCGGCCTGCTCACCGGCGACAATGCCGCCGCTGTGGCCATTGTGTTCCCCCTGTTCCTGCCGCTGCTGGCGCGGGAAAGCGCGCTTTACCCTGCCTATGTTTCTTTCATCTATTTCAGCTCCGCTTTCGGCCACATCTTTACGCCCATACATCCCTGTATGAGTTTAAACAGCGCCTATTTCAAGGTAAAGCCGGCCGGGGCGCTGCGGCCGCTGCTCGGGCCGGCGGCGGCAACACTGCTGGCGGCCTGGCTGCAAATTATTTTAATGACCCTCTTATGGGCAAATTAACCATGGCTGTCCCAATTAACTTTTGGGACGGCCCCATTCCACGGGTAACCGGGATAAAGGCGCAAACATTTTTTAGATAACAGTAATTTTAGCTCCCGTAAAGCGTAATCATTTACTGGGAGCTGCTGCAAATTGCCATACAGCCGGAGGACCAAAATAAAATGTTTTGCCATCGCTGCGGGCGGCGCCGCCCTGGTTATCCAGCTTTTGATCTTGGCGGCGGCGCTGGCGCTGGCGGCCCGCGTTAATCTGTACATCCTGGAGGCGCCGCGCCTTGATCTCCAGGAATTGACCATGGCGCAAACGACATACCTTTATGATGGAAACGATGCGGAAATCGCCGCGCTGCACGGCGAGCAAAACCGGGTCTGCTTGCGGCTGGAAGAAATCCCCCTCCAGGTGCAGCAGGCGTTTCTTGCGGTGGAAGACCGTCGCTTTTATGAACATAAGGGATTTGACCCGGCCGGCTCCATCAGGGCTCTGTTAGCCAACCTGCGCCGCGGAGACATAAGCCAGGGGGCCAGCACCATCACTCAGCAGGTTGCCCGCAATGTTTATCTTCACTCTGATCGCACGCTTAAAAGGAAAATAAAAGAAATATGGCTGGCTATTCTCATTGAGCGAGAGTACAGCAAATCGCAGATCCTGGAGCTGTATCTCAACCTGATCTATTTCGGCAGCGGAGCTTACGGAGTGGAAGCCGCCGCCCGCACCTATTTTGACAAATCCATCGGCGAGGTCAACGCGGCCGAAGCGGCGATGCTGGCCGGTATGGCCTGTGCGCCGAATGATTTAAACCCCTTTCACGATCAGGCCGCGGCTGAAATGAGAGCAAAGGCGGCGCTGCAGATGATGCGGGAACAGGGCTATCTCAGTGAAGAGGAATATGCCCAGGCCTGCCGGTTTACCTACCGCTATGCGGCACCCGCTGGAGAGCAATACCCCTACCCCTATTTCCTCGATTACGTCATTCATCATGAACTGGTAAACATACTGGCCTCGCTGCCTGAATTCGGCTCCACAGAAGGAGCCTACCGCGGCATCTACGGCGGCGGCTTGCGCATCTACACCACCCTTGATCCCACGCTGCAAGCTCATGCCGAAGAGGTGCTGAACCGCTCCGAACTCTATCCGCGGACCATTTTGCTCAATATGGAGCTGCTGCGTGAAAGAATCCGTGAGGGCCAGTTTGTCCCGGGCCAGCTGGAGCAGTACCTGGATCAAGAAAACGGGGTGCCCCAGCCGCAGGCGGCGCTGGTTTTGGCCGACCCTGCCAGCGGGCAGGTGCTGGCCCTGGTCGGAGGCCGCTCTTACCGAAAGAATAACAATGAAATCCTGCGCTACCTCAGCCTGCGCCAGCCCGGTTCCGCCATTAAACCGCTGGTTGTGTACGCGCCGGCCTTTGAAGAAAAAATACTGGGCGGGGCGGCCACGATTATCGATGACGGTCCCCTTACCATCGGGCGCTGGACCCCGCGCAATTACGACGGCGCCTATCATGGCCCGGTGACCGTGCGCCGCGCTCTTGCCTATTCTTACAACGTGGCGGCGGTGCGAGTTTTTCAACTGGTTACACCTTCCCGGGGCACCGACTATGCTTCCCGGATGGGCATCAGCTCGTTTACAGAGCTGGATCGCCAGATTTTAAGCACAGCCATCGGCGGACTGACTCTCGGCGTCTCCGCTTTGGAGATGGCCCAGGCATACAGTGTCCTGGCCAATGGGGGAGTGAAAAGAAGCCTGCATACCGTAAGGCGGATTGAAGACAGCCAGGGCCGGCTGCTCTACCAGTTTGACCGTCCCCCGGAAAAAATTCTTACCCCCGAAACCTGCTACCTTGTCACCAGCATTCTCCTGGATGTGGTTAACCATACCACTGCTGTCGGATTGCGCAGCCAGAGGCCCATCGCCGCCAAAACGGGGACGACAGACCAGGCCAGGGATATCTATTTGGTAGCCTACACTCCCAATATTGTGGCTTCCTTCTGGCTGGGCTACGACGAGCCCCGCCTCGGTGGAATTCCGCGGGGCTGGGAATACTCGAGCCGCCTGGTCCGGGAAGCGCTGACCGAGGTTTTCAAGCAAAAACCTCCCCTTGAGTTTCCCCGCCCTCCCGGGCTGATGGCCCATTCCGTCTGTACAAAGTCAGGAAAACTGGCCACTGCCTATTGCCGGGCAGCCCGGACCGCTGTTACCGACTGGTTCCTCGCCGACCGGGCGCCGCGGACGGTGTGCGATCTGCACCGGGAGCTTCCCGAGAATGATGAACAAGAGAAGCCGGGCCGCCGCAGCCGCCGCAGCGACTGATCTGTCCGCGCCGGTGTTTGCGGCGGCAGCAGCTGCAACGGAAGCGTCCCGCGTATAAATTATCACCTGGCATGGCTCCGCGCCAGGGGTATAGCCCCCGGCCTGCCTTTTGCTATTCAAGACGAGGACGGTCTCAACTAACTTCTGGGACAGCCCCCGGTATATCCTGTCGCCATCTGCCGTAAACTAAAATTGCTGTGAGCATGGCAGATGGGAAGTGAACACCTTTGGCTTTATATCACCGCAAAACCCGCCCGGCGCCGCGCCGGCCCCTGCGAAATCCGGCGCGTCCGGCAAACGGCGCCCAGGAAATGGCTTCGCAAAACATTCAACAGTTGGGGCAAATCCAGGTACCGCTGGTGGAAAGCAACCTTCATACCATCTCGATCATCGGACAGATCGAAGGCCACATGGTGCTGCCGCCCCAGAATAAAACCACCAAGTATGAGCATATTATTCCCCAGCTGGTGGCGGTGGAGCAGAACCCTAAAATTGAAGGGCTTCTGATTATCTTGAATACTGTGGGCGGAGACGTGGAAGCAGGACTGGCCATCGCGGAAATGATCGACACCCTGACCAAGCCCACTGTTTCCCTGGTTTTGGGCGGCGGTCACAGTATCGGCGTTCCGGTGGCCGTATCCTCCGACTACTCTTTTATCTCTGAAACGGCCACGATGACCATTCACCCGATTCGCCTCTCCGGCTTCGTTATCGGCGTCCCGCAAACCTATGAATACCTGGACAAGATGCAGGACCGGGTCATCCGCTTCGTGGTTAACCACTCCGACATCTCCGAGCAGAAATTCAGGGAACTAATGTTCAACAGCGGCCAGCTGGCCCGGGACATCGGCACTGTTCTGGTGGGGAAAGACGCGGTGGAAGTGGGGCTGGTCAAAGAAGTGGGCGGCCTGGGGCAGGCGGTAGCCCGCCTGCAAAAGATGGTGGAAGAACGAAAATCCAAAGCGGCTGGTGGATCATGATCCTCTATACCCCCATGCCCGTGGAAGCGGTTCTCGAAGGCTTTGCCTCGTATCGCCCGGAATACCTGGAGCTGGATTATCCCGGGGGAGGCAAGCTGATCGTTGAAGCCCTCTCTCCTACAGAAGGACGCCTGGTGCGCCTCATCAGCAGCCGCCCCGATGATTATCTGCGCCCGGAGCTGCAGCCCGGCACCATTATTACTTTCGGCCCGCCCCGGCGCCGCTAGCAAGCGTTTTCCAGAACGCAAATATTTTTTTGATTCGCCCACAGCAGGCGCAGTTTAAGTCTTTGCGCAAGCACAGAGAAAGTGCGGGGGGTAAAAAAGCCGGTATGGGTGCAATCGTGACGATACCACCAGTTTAAAAACTGCCCGGGATCCTGCGGGTGAAAAAGGGTCATAATGGCCAAAATCCCTTGTGGGGCGAGATGTTCTTTTAGCAGGGCTGCGGTCTTAAGCGGCTCATGGAGGTGCTCAAATACTTCGGTGGCGGTGATTAAATGGTAGCGCTTGCCGCGGTAAACCTGTTCCGGGGCAAAAAAAGGGTCGTAAATGTCCACAACCCAGCCCTCCCTTCTTAACAGGGCGGCGAGAACAGCTTCCGGCCCGCAGCCGAAGTCCAGCGCCGTGGTGATGCGGTCCCGGTACGGCAATATGGCTGCAGCGATGAATTCCTGGAACATCCGCACATAACCTTGATTGGCCATAGTGTTGTTATGTTCCAGGTAGCGGCGCTTTTCCACCGCAGGGGGGACCCGGCAGCGATCATCCAGGGAGATGTAATCACAGCGACCGCAGAGGTGATAGATCCGGTTTAACTGCCGGTCCGGCAAGACGGAGGTTTTGGATCCGCAAATTTTACAGGTGGCCCTACCCATAAGCGCTCCTCAAGTTCTGCCAAACTTGCTCAACTTCCACTATACCACGGTGCTCCACTTTTGCATAGTCAGGGGCTGCCCCCCTTAAAGCTAAGTCTAACTCCCGTCCCAACTGCGTAAAGATGAGGAAGGGGGGAGTGCCTTGCTTGGGGAGGTAGCGGCCGGCGCCGCCGGTTACCTGGGATTATTCCTCTTTGGCCTGCATTTCATGAGCCGGCAGCTGTCCGGCGCGGCCGGTCCGGCGCTGCGCCGGTTCCTCTCCCGGGTAGCCGGGAAGACGTGGAGCGCTTTTCTGGCGGGATTCCTGGTTACCGCTGCTTTGCAGAGCAGCAGCCTGACCTCGGTCATGGTGGTCGGACTGGTAAATTCCCGGGTGATGGGGCTGGCCCAGGCTGTCGCCGTGATCATCGGCGCCAACGTGGGGACAACAATGACGGCGCAGCTGCTCTCTTTTAACCTGCACCGGCTGGCGCTGCCGCTGCTCGGCGCGGCGGTGCTGCTCTACCTGCTGCCGCTGCCCCGGCTGCGGCCGGCCTCAGGGGCCCTGGTGGGATTCGGCCTGGTTATGCTCGGCATGGACGGCCTCACCCGTACACTGGCTCCCTTACAGGAGGCGCCCCTGGTTACCGGAATGTTGTCTGCCGCCGGTGCCGCGCCGCTGCAAGGCCTTGCCGCGGGCCTGGCTGCCTCCATCGCCCTGCAGAGCAGCAGCGCCGTCATGGGGCTGGTCCTGGGGCTGGCCCTGGACCGCGCCATTACCCTGCCGGCAGCCATGGCCATTTTAATCGGCGCCGATCTTGGCACCTGCACAACGGCCCTGGCCGCAAGCCTGGGCATGGGGCGCACGGCTCGCGCCGCAGCCTGGTCCCATTTTTTATTCAACCTGATCAGTCTCCTTCTGGCGCTCCTTTTTTTTCCAAAATTGTTATGGCTGGCCACCGCTTCGGCCAGGGCGCTGTCCCGCCAGCTGGCCAACTTTCATACCCTCTACAACCTGCTTGGGGCGGCGGCGCTGCTGCCCCTAAGCCCGCTGCTGGCGCGTATGCTGGAGCGGCGGGAGCGCTAAAAAGGTATGGAAAAATTTTAATATTGACATAATATTATTATCTGCACTGCGGCAGGATTATGACCCTGCAACTTAGAAGTATAAACGGGTTTAGGGAAACAGTTAAACCGGGAGGCTGCCATGGGCATAATTGAATCGATTATTCTGGGCCTGGTGCAAGGGCTGACTGAATTTTTACCGGTGAGCAGTTCGGGCCACCTGGTTATTTTCCAGGATTTTTTAGGCATGGACGAACCGGGAGTGACGCTGGAAGTGATGCTTCATTTTGGGACGCTGCTCTCTGTGTTTGTGGTTTTTGGCCGCGATTTTTTGCAGATGCTGCGCTTTTTCCGGGATGAGGTGCAGCGCCGCTTTCTGCTGCTGCTGGTGGTGGGGGTCATCCCCACCGGGGTCATCGGATTGCTGCTGGACAAATACGTGGAAGGAATTTTCGACTCCACCCTGATGGTGGGGGTTATGCTTTTAGTGACGGGGGGCCTGCTGAAGCTAATGACCCTGCTGCCGGCAGGCACCAAGGATATTTCAAAGATGAGCTATGCGGATGCGCTGCTCATCGGTCTCATGCAAGGAATTGCCGTCATTCCAGGCATATCCCGCTCCGGCTCGACCATTACCGCGGCCATCTGGCGCGGCCTGGATCGGTCCCTGGCTGTCCGCTATTCGTTTATCCTGGCTGCTCCCGTAATTTTTGGCGCAACCCTTCTGGAAGTAAAAGAGATGGTGGCGCTGGGTATCGAGCGCTCCATGCTCATTAATTACCTGGTGGGGGGCGGGGTCGCTTTCCTGGCCGGAGTTATCGCCATCAAGACTTTTATTCAGCTGCTGCAAAGCCGGAAGTTTCAGTACTTTGCCTATTATTGCTGGGCTGTAGGCGCTTTTATCCTCATTTTTTCGTTAATCAGAGGTTAAATGTGTATGCAGGTTTGTCCAGCCCGGGCAGATGGGGTATAATGTATAAGGTAATAAATGGGAAGGCTGATCGGTTATGGCCAGGCACAGGCGGAAAATAGAATTGAAAGAAGAATTCACGGCCCAGATCAAAGGCATCTTGCTGCTGGCCCTGGCGGTATTTTGCTACGCCGGGCTGGTTCAGACCGGACAAACCGGTGAACTGGGACAGTCGGTATATCGCATTCTACGGATCCTGGCCGGAGAAACAGCCATCGTCATTCCCTTTATCATCGGCATCCTGGCGCTGCGGATGATGCTGCCCCAGAGTATCCTTAACCTTAAAACGCGCCTGATCGGCATCCTTTTTCTTTTACTCATTTTTATGGTTTGGGCCCACCTGGCGCTGATGGTTGAACGCATGGATGAACTGGCCGGCCAGGATTTCCTGCGCTCCAGCATTATGCTGGGCCTGCAGATGGAGGGCGGCGGTCTCCTCGGTGCAGTATTTGCCGTGGCCCTTTATTACCTGCTCGGGGAGGTGGGCAGTAAAATCGCCCTGGGGGGCCTGGCCATAATTGCCGTGCTGCTGATCACCAGCGTTTCTCTAAGTCAGCTCTTCAAACAGCTAAAAAAAGCCGGGGCGCTTCTGCTTAGGCTTTTTAAGAGACTCGCCCTTTTTCTCAAGGATACGTATCACATTCTCATTGCCAGCACGGAGGGGGAAGAAGAGCGGCGCCAACTGGAAATGGCCGTAGAAGAGAGGGAAGAGCCGCAGCCTGCGGCAGTCACGCCTGTCTTGGAGTCTCCCCCGGGGCCACCGGGGGAAGAGGAAGAAGAATTACCGGGGCCGCAGGATTCGGTTTACCAGAAAGAGAGGCGCCTGGCCCTGGTGGAGCCGGTGGATCACGACGAAACACCCCGTTGCCGCAAAACAGCACCGTCTTTTTCCGGCGTTTACAGGTTCCCTTCTCTGGAATTATTGTCCAAGCCGTCCCGGCCCAGTGAGCACCAGCAGATTAAAGGAACCCGGGAAAGGGCGCGTTTACTGGAGAATACCCTGCAAAGCTTTGGCGTCAAAGCGCGGGTTATCCATGTGCAATCCGGCCCTACAGTGACCCGGTTTGAAGTTCAGCCCGAAGCGGGGGTAAAAGTAAGCAAGATTATCAGCCTCTCCGACGACCTGGCCTTAAACCTGGCCGCGCCGCTGGTACGCATCGAAGCGCCGATACCGGGTAAAGCGGCCCTGGGCATCGAAGTGCCCAATAAAATTATTTCCCTGGTCTACCTGAGGGAAGTGCTGGAAGATGAAGCATTCCTCAGCAGCCCGTCGCCCCTTACCCTGGGCCTGGGCAAAGATATTACCGGCGTACCGGTAGTGGCGGATCTGACCAAGATGCCGCACCTGTTAATTGCCGGTGCCACCGGTTCAGGCAAAAGCGTCTGCCTCAATACCATTATTGTCAGCATCCTTTACAAAGCACGGCCCAACCAGGTCCGCTTTGTCATGATTGATCCCAAAGTGGTGGAGTTAAGCGTTTACAACGGCATTCCGCACCTGATGATGCCGGTGGTGACAGAGCCGAAAAAAGCCTCCCTGGCGCTTCGCAACATGGTTAAAGAAATGGGGCGGCGCTACGAGCTGTTTGCCGAAGAAGGAGTGCGCGATATCGCCGCCTATAATGCCCTGGTTAAAGAAGGTGGCGGCGATGCTGAAACCCTGCCCTATATTGTAGTCATTATTGATGAGCTGGCGGACCTGATGCTGGTGTCTCCTGGAGAAGTGGAGGATTCCATCGCCCGCCTGGCCCAGATGTCACGGGCAGCAGGCATTCACTTGATTATTGCCACGCAGCGCCCCTCTGTGGATGTGCTTACCGGTATTATCAAGGCTAATATCACTTCGCGCATCGCCTTTACGGTGTCTTCCCAGGTGGACTCCCGCACCATTCTTGATATGGCTGGCGCGGAAAAGCTGCTCGGCCGGGGAGATATGCTTTTTCACCCGGTA
Organism: Bacillota bacterium; assembly: GCA_029782095.1. Classification (GTDB taxonomy): domain Bacteria; phylum Bacillota; class Dethiobacteria; order DTU022; family DTU022; genus JAKPEE01. The sequence goes on from JAKOVL010000061.1 coordinate 44,815, forward strand.
GGAGCGGTCAAGCCCTTCCGCGTCCAGGGAGCTTATATCAGCGAGCGGGAAGTAAAGCAGATCACTGATTTTATCAAAGAGCAAGGGCAGGCAGAATATGATCACGAATTCGGCGAACTGGAAATTGAAGAGGGAGACGGGGAGGAGCTCGATGAGCTGTTTCCCGATGCCGTGGAGCTGGTGGTACGCACCGGCACAGCGTCTATCTCTTTGCTGCAGCGTCGCTTTCGCATCGGCTATACCCGTGCCGCCCGCCTCATCGATGACCTGGAGAGGCGGGGCGTGGTTGGCCAGTATGAAGGCAGCAAGCCCCGGGAAGTAATTATTACGCCGGAGCAGGCGATGAAGCTCTACGAGGAGTTTAAGCAGAAGCTAAATTCCTGACTCCCGGAAAAAACAAGGCTTTTGCCTTTTTAAGGAGGATAGCCATGGAAGAGCTTGTAGCCCTTCTAAAAGAAGCTCGCCAGGAAAAAAAGATTTCCTTAGAGGAAATCAGCAGGCAGACCAAAATCCGGCAGCGCTACCTGGAAGCCCTGGAAAACGGTGATTTTTCCCTTTTCGCCGGGGAAGTTTACTTGAAAGGGGCGCTGGCCAATTATGCGGAGATCGTGGGCCTGGATCCCAAGGAAATACTGGCCCTATACCATCGCCTCAAACAAAATAGCGGAAGCGAGACGGAGCAGCTAGATCAGCCGGAGCGCACTTCTACGCCGCGCCCTCCGGCGCCCCGGCCCCGGAAAAAGGCAGAGCATCGGCCCAAGCTGGATGCGCCAAAAAAGAAAGCGAATCATGGCGACGAGAAGCAGGGCCCTTCGCTTACTGCCGGCGTAATTGTAATAGTGCTGCTCCTGATTGCGGCGGGAATCTGGTTCAGCCAGAATTCTGACTGGCGCCGGCTAGAACCCGGGCCGGGCGTTGAAAACAACGGCACAGGCCCCGCTGAAAATGAAGCACCTGATCTTGAGGCCGAACCCGAGCCTGAACCGCAGCCTTCACCCGAGATTACGGTTGCTTCCTCCTCCGCCGAGGAAACTGTCTTTCACCTCAGCGGCTCCAACGAACTGGAGCTGGACCTTAAATTTGAAGGGTCCTGCTGGGTGCAGCTAACCGTGGACGGCAGCGAGCCGTTCTCTGCGCGCACTTTTACAGCAGGAGAGAGCTATACCGTAAAAGCCGAAAAGAAAGTGCACCTGCGCATGGGCAACCCGCCCGCTGTCCTGGTGACGGTAAACGGCGTTGAGCTTGCCGAAAACAGGGAGCTGACCAGGCCCCATAATTTCCTGCTTGAGCTCAATTAACCTTTGTCGGCGGGCTTCGCATCACTGAACATGGAGAGCCATAAATCATGAACCTTCACGCCAGGGGAACCATAAAAGTTGCAGCCGTGGCCTTAGGCTGCGCCAAAAACCGTGTAGACACCGAGGAAATTTTAGGACTTTTGGGCCGGCACCGCTTTACTATCGCCGCCGCACCTGAAGATGCCGATATTGTTGTGGTCAATACCTGCTCTTTTATTGAATCTGCGCAGCAGGAATCAATAGACGCCATCCTGCAGGCCGCACGCCCGTCAACGGGCTCGCGGCCAATCGTTATCGCCGCGGGATGCCTGGTGCAGCATTATGGCGAGGCGCTGCTGCAAAAAATCCCCGAGCTATCTGGGATTATCGGCGTGCACAGCTATAAAGAGTTGCTCCCCTTTATTAATCGCTGTCTTGCGGGACAGCGCGAAGCCCTAATTTTGCCGCCGGAAAAAAATTACAGCAGCCTGGGGCCGCGCCTGCTGACCACACCTGCGCACAGCGTGTATGTAAAAATTGCCGAAGGATGCAGCAACCGCTGCCGCTACTGTCTCATTCCCACAATGCGCGGCCGCAGCCGCAGCCGCAACCCGCAGGAGATTATCGATGAGGTAAAAGAACTAGTCGGCGGCGGGGCCCAGGAGATTAACCTGGTAGCCCAGGATACTACCGCATACGGCCTCGACTTAACCGGAGCCCCCGACCTGGCCGGCCTGCTGAAAATGCTGCTTCGTGCCGTGCCGCAGCTGCCCTGGCTGAGGGTCCTTTATGCTTACCCTTCCCGGGTAAGCGATGCCTTAATCGACCTCATCGCCGACCGGCCGCAACTGTGCAAGTACCTTGATTTACCCCTGCAGCACGCCCACAGCGAAATCCTGGAGCGCATGGGCCGCCGCTACGGCACCGCGGAAATTGAAGCGCTGATCGTTAAATTAAGACAGCGCATTCCCGGCTTAGCCTTGCGCGCCACTTATATGACCGGTTTCCCCGGTGAAAGACGGCGCCATTTCCAGGAGCTTTTACGCTTTATGCAGCGCCACCCCCTGGAGCGGGTGGGTGCATTTGCTTACTCGCCCCAGGAAGGTACGGCCGCAGCCAGCCTGGACCATCCCGTACCGGCCAGGGTCAGGGAAAAAAGACGCCGCCAGTTGATGCTGCTGCAAAAAAACATCTCTCTGGCCTTGAACCGCAAGTTGATCGGACGCAGAATGACGCTGCTGGTGGACCGCGTTATTGAAAACACTCCCCACGGCACTTTGTACTACGGCCGCACCCAGTACCAGGCGCCGGAAGTAGACGGAGGGGTTTACTTTAAAACCGCGTCTGTCTTGAAACCCGGCCAGTGGGTATCCGCTCGCATAGCTGCCGCCAACCCTTATGACCTTCTCGCCGTCCAGCCGCACCCGGTGCAATTCCCTGCCAGTAAATAAAAAAATAGGAGGAACAGCAATGCTCTGCGGCGGTTGCCGCGGTATAGCTTCTTTGATATAATTAAGCGCGTACAGTATTATGTAAACAAGAGGCGGGTTATATGCACGACCTTCGCTGGCCCATAATTATTTCCACCGCGGCACTGGTCCTGGCGCTTTTTTTTGGAGTCAACTACTACCGCCAGCGCTGCTTAATCGAGGAGCCTTTCCTGGAACAGCTGCAGCAGATGGAGGCTGTTGAGGAGGCGCGCCTGGTAAAAGACAACGGTGTGGAATGCCTTGAAATCACACCCGCTGGCAGCTACCGGGGTCCATTGCAGGACCTGGTCGCAGAGATCCAGGAGCTTGCTGCAGAGCACTACCGGCGGCCGCTGGAAATTACAGTCCGGGACCGGCGCAGCGAGAAGCTGGAAGCTTATGCCCGTACCATTGCACCGGCTCTCTACGAAGGGGCCCGGCTGGCCAATTACCGCTCCGTGGCCGAAAGCGTTACCGCGGCTGCAGCGGATTACAGCCTGCAGGAGGTTCTTTTCTCCGTTGATTATGAACGGCTTTACCTGCAGGCCAGAGACGGTGAGTACACCCTTTACCTGATCATCCCTCTGAACCGGGCGGAAGGAGGAGCCTCATGATCCGTGACATCCTGATAGGGCTGGCGGCGGCACTGGTAATTCTTTTACTGTGGTACCAGGCCAGCCTGATTCCCATTGTTTTGCTGGCAGGGCTGTTCCTGCTGCTGTTCCGCTTCTCCAATGTCAAAACACCCCGCTTCAATACTATCGGCAAGGGGCCATACAAGCAGAAGCTGATCGATTTCAACCAGATCGGCGGCCAGGAAGTGGCCAAAAAGGAGCTGTTAGAGGCCCTCGATTTTGTGGTTCAGCCGCAAAAAATCCGGAAGATGGGCATCAGGCCGTTAAAGGGGTTGATGCTGGTCGGCCCCCCCGGAACGGGGAAAACTCTTTTAGCCAAGGCGGCGGCCAGCTACACCGGATCAGTATTCATCAGCGCCGCTGGAAGTGAATTTATCGAGATGTACGCCGGAGTAGGCGCGCAGCGGGTGAGGCAGCTTTTCGCCCAGTGTCGCAGCAAGGCCAGGCGGGAAAACAAGAAGAGCGCCATCCTGTTTATTGATGAGATTGATATCCTGGGCGGCAAAAGGGGCATGCACAGCAGCCACCTGGAATATGATCAGACTTTAAACCAGCTGCTGGTGGAGCTGGATGGACTCGGAAGCGACGATGAAGTTAACATCCTGGTTATCGGCGCCACCAACCGTCCCGAAGTGCTGGATGCAGCTTTAATGCGCCCGGGGCGCTTTGACCGGGTTGTCCACGTTGATTTGCCGGACCTGGAAGGGCGGCAGCAAATTTTGGCCCTCCACCTGCAAAACAAGCCGGTGGCGGGAACCGTTGACCTGGAAAAGATCGCTAAAGAAACATTCGGCTTTTCCGGAGCGCACCTGGAAAACCTGGCCAACGAAGCGGCGATCCTGGCCCTGCGGGAAAAAGAGCCGCAGATCCTGGAAAGGCATCTGCTGGAAGCGATAGACAAGGTCATTATGGGTGAAAAGCTGGATCGTAAACCGAGCGAAGAAGAGCGCTGGCGCATCGCCGTACATGAAACCGGGCACGCCCTGGTCAGCGAATCCCTTAAGCCCGGTTCTGTTTCCAGCGTGACCATTACCCCGCGGGGCAAAGCGCTGGGTTATATCCGCCAGCAGCCTGAAAGGGATTATTACCTTTATACCCGGGAGCACCTTGATCAGCAAATTGCCGTTTTGCTGGGGGGCGCTGTCAGTGAAAAGCTGCTGCTGGGCAATCGCAGCACCGGCTCCAGCAACGATTTTAACCAGGCGGTGGAACTGGCCAAAAAAATTATCAGCGCCGGCCTTTCATCTCTCGGCGTGGTTAGCATAAAGGATCTGCCGCGGGGCCTGCTGCACCGCACCATCCAGCAGATTATTAACAGCCAGGAACAGTGGGTCCACCAATTGCTTTCCAGGCAGCTGGAACTGGTAAAGGAGCTCGCCCGCTGCCTGGCCGATAAAGAGAAAATTAGCGGCGACTTTTTGCGGGAAAAAATATCCCGCCACCGGAAAGCCTGCTAGCCTGTCGTGCTATAATGAATTGATAGGGCGTTGGGCCTTTCATACCTAAAACACGGCAGGGAGAAATGAGATGATCGTTGACCTGATCTGTATCGGCAATGAACTGTTAACCGGCCTGGTAAACAATACCAATGCCGGGTACCTGGCGCGGCAGCTCAGTTCTGCCGGAATCGCTGTGCGCAAATGCAGCGTGGTGGCCGATGAAGTCGAAGCCATTAAAGAGGCTGTAGCGGAAGGTTTAAGGCGAAGCGACGCCGCCATTTGCACCGGAGGCCTGGGGCCGACGGACGACGACCTGACACGGGAGGCGGTGTCCGCCATCCTGGAGAGACCGCTGCGGCTGCACCAGGGCTGGCTGGCCAGGCTGGAAACTTTTTTTGAAACCCGCGGTTACCACCGGATGCCCCCGGCAAACCGCAAGCAGGCGCTGCTGGTTGAAGGAAGCACCATTCTGGAAAACCCGCGGGGCACCGCCCCCGGTGCGGTCGTCGAACACGGTCAAAAGCTGGTGATCCTGCTGCCGGGGCCGCCGCAGGAGCTGCAGCCCATGTTTGAGGAGCAGGTCCTGCCGCTGCTGAAAGCCCGGCGGCAAGGGCGGATCATGCTCACCAAAACCCTTAAATGCATCGGCCTGGGAGAATCGCTGCTCGAAGAAAAAATAAAAGCCGTGGGCGAGTGGGAGCAGCCTTCGCTTTCCCTGGTGGCCAGGGGCATGGAAGTGCTGATACAGCTTAAATCCTTCGGTGAAGTGGAGCAGGCGGCGCAGCTCTTAGAGGCGGCGACGGATATACTGCGCGCCGCCCTGCAGGGTTATCTTTATGGTGAGGATGAGGAGACCCTGGCCGGCGTGGTGGCAGAGCTGTTTGTGCGCCGCGGCTTAACCCTGGCAGTGGCCGAATCATGCAGCGGCGGCCTGCTCGCAGACACCATTACCGGCATACCAGGCAGCTCCCGCTTTTTTAAGGGAGGTGCGGTGACCTATAGCCTGGAATCCAAGAGGCTGCTGCCCGGCTTAAGTGAAAAGCTGCTGCAGGAACACGGGGCGGTGAGCGCCGCCACCGCGGAAGCGATGGCCCGGGGAGTCAGGGATTTCTTTAAGGCCGATGCCGGTGTCGGTATTACGGGAATTGCCGGGCCGGAAAGCGACGTCTCCGGGCAGCCGGTGGGCCTGGTTTATGTGGCCGTTTCGCTCGGGAGCAGCACGGAGATCCGGGAATTAAATTATGCGGCAACGCGGCGAGCGATCAAAGAGAGGGCGGTCCAGGCCGCGCTGACGCTGCTCTGGCGCAGGCTTTCTGCAGGAAACGCTCCTTGAAATTAACCTCCGAATCCGGCCGGAAAGGTTGATGCCGCTTGATCAAAAGATTCCATTGGAACCGGGTTGCAAATGTTATGCTGCTGCTATTCCCGGCAATGGTGGGCCTGTTTATGGCCCTGTCATTCTTTAGCGCCTCCCGCTTTTCCATAAGCGCTTTTGAATTTTCCGTGGAGCTGATTCCCTTTCAGCGCGGTGATACCATTATCTTCATCCCGCCGGTGGGAGAACTGCGCGCGGCCACGCACTGGCTGCCGCTTGCCGTAAAGCTTACTTTGCTGAACGTGGACCTGGAAAACCTGGTGGCCGGGCTTGAAACTCTGTCCGCTTCGCCTGGCATCTCTTTTCTGGAGGAGCAGCTCCGCTCCAGGCTGCACTATTACTTGCTGCGCAACAGCGCCATTACCTTTGTCTGCGGCGGCGGGGCCGTGTACCTGGCGAGCCGGATGCGCCATTTAAAACGTGCTCTCCTGGGCGGCCTGCTGACCGCGGTAGTTTTTGTGGCGCTTTTTGGGATCACCGTGATCAGGCCGTACAACCTGGAAGCCTTTGAAACGCCCCAGTACCGGGGAGCGATCAGCGCCGCTCCATGGGTGGTTAATCTTTCAGAGCAAACCCTCAGCACCATTAAAACCCTGGGCCAGCAGCTGGAGCTGATGACCGCCAACCTGCATGATCTCTCCGTGCAGCTGGATCAGGTGCGCCTCAACGAGCCTTACAGCGGCCCGCGGGTGCTTCATGTTTCCGATATCCATAATAACCCTGCGGCCTTTGATTTTATTGAAAAAGTAGTCTCCAGCTTTGCCATCGATCTGATCATTGACACCGGCGACCTGACCGACTACGGGACTGACCTGGAAGCAGAGCTGGTCTCCCGGATGTCATCCCTGCCGGTGCCGTACATCTTTGTGCCCGGAAACCATGACTCGCCCCGGGTCATCGAAGCCATGCGCCGCAACGGGGCCGTGGTCCTGGAGAATGAAGCAATCGAGCTAAATGGTCTGCTGATTGGCGGTGTGGCCGATCCCTCCGCAGAAAGTTCGCTCATGGCCGTTGCCCCGGACCAGGATTTAAGTGAAGCAGGGGCTGCGGCCTACGCACATTTTATAGCCGCCGGGACCATGCCTGATGTCATCGCCGTGCATAACCCGCTTCTGGGCGCTCCTTTTACCGGGTTGTCGGCGGCCATATTAAGCGGGCACACCCACAGGGCTGAAGTGCGCTTTGAGGAGGGCAGCGCCCTTATTAACGCCGGCTCGACCGGCGCCGCCGGAGTGCGGGGCTTGCAGTCGCCCCAGGACAACCCCTACAGCATGGTGGTTCTCTATTTCGACCGGGATGATGCGGGGCGTCCCTTTCCCGTTATGGCCGATCTGTTGAGCGTGCAGCAGTACCATGACTCATTTACGCTAAAACGCTACTATAACCGCTGACGCCGCGAGATAGATTGGCCGGCAGCCTGGCCAACATGCGAAAGCTGACTTAGACTTCAGCTTTCCCCGACGAGGAGGATGTCGATGCGCCTATTTATAGCTTTAAGTCTATCCGAGAAGCAAAAAAATGAGCTGCATCGCCTGCAGCAAAGCATCAAGGGCTACCTGGAGGGAGTCAAATGGGTCAGCCCGGAGGGCATGCACCTTACTTTAAAATTTTTAGGCGAGGTGGAGCCCGCCCGCATTGAAGCCATCGTTGAAGCGATGGCGGAGGCGGCTCTAACCGTGGAACCTTTTGATTTTTCCTTTGGCGGCGGGGGCGCTTTTCCATCCCTGCAAAAAGCGCGGGTAATCTGGGCGGGCCTGCGCGGAGAGGTGGGCAAGGTTGCGGCACTGGCCTCCAGCCTGGAGGCTGCCCTGGTGCAAAAAGGATTCCCTGCCGAAACCCGGGCCTTCACCCCTCACCTGACCCTGGGCAGGCTGCGCCATCCCTTGCCCGGGGAAAAAATAAATAAATTTATAGCAGAAGCGCAAACATTTTCTACAGAACTTACCCGGGCAAGGGCCATTACCCTCTACCAGAGCAGGCTTTCCCGCCAGGGAGCTACATATTCCGTACTGCGGCAAATGAAAATAGGACGCTTTTTAGAAGAAAATGCAGGAAATAAACAGGACGATCAAGAATAGAACACCTGTGCAGCCAGATATTCCAACCCGTGACAAGGGGGTAGCAAAAATGGAAAGGAATAAAGCCCTGGAATCGGCTTTATTGCAAATTGAAAAACAGTTCGGCAAAGGTTCGATCATGCGCCTGGGCGACTCGGTCAAGCCGGGAATTGAAGTTATTTCTACCGGATGCCTGGCGCTGGATATCGCCTTAGGTGTCGGCGGCTTGCCCCGGGGCAGGGTCGTCGAAATTTTCGGGCCCGAATCATCAGGGAAGACTACGGTGGCACTGCATGTCATTGCGGAGGCGCAAAAAAACGGCGGGTTCGCCGCTTTTATCGACGCAGAGCACGCCCTTGACCCTGCTTACGCAGCCAACCTGGGAGTAAATATTGAAGAGCTGCTGGTATCGCAGCCTGATACCGGGGAGCAGGCCCTGGAAATTGCCGAAGCCCTGGTCCGCAGCGGCGCCATCGATGTCCTGGTCGTCGATTCCGTGGCCGCCCTGGTACCGCGGGCTGAAATTGAAGGAGAAATGGGAGACGCTCACGTGGGGCTGCAGGCGCGCCTGATGTCTCAAGCCCTGCGCAAACTATCGGGAGCCATCAGCAAATCCAATACTACGGCCATTTTTATCAATCAAATCCGTGAGAAAGTGGGGATCATGTTCGGCAACCCCGAAGTGACCCCCGGCGGCAGGGCTTTGAAATTTTACTCCTCCGTGCGCCTGGATGTGCGCCGGGTTGAAGCGCTAAAGCAGGGAGACAACATTATCGGCAGCCGCACCCGGGCCAAGGTGGTGAAGAATAAAGTGGCGCCGCCCTTTAAGACGGCAGATTTTGATATTCTGTACGGCCTGGGCATCTCAGCAGAAGGCTCTTTGATCGACATGGGCCTGGAGTGGAAAATTTTGACCAAAAGCGGCGCCTGGTATTCTTACGGTGACGAACGCCTCGGGCAGGGAAGGGAAAATGTGCGGGAATGGCTTAAAAACAATCCCGATGTGGCCCGTGAAATTGAGGCCAAAATCCGTGAAGCCAGCGGGATTGGGAACATCCAGGCTGCGACGGATAATAAAGTCCCGCAGGAAAGTAAAAAATGAAGCCGGCTGCCCCGGACAAGGCTAAAGAGCTGGCGAAAGCACGAACCCGGGTGCTGCGCTGGTTAAGCTACAGGGCTCGCAGTATCAAAGAAGCGCAGAGCTACCTGGAGCAAAAGGGTTTTCCTGGGCCTGTAATTGAGGCGGTTCTGGCGGAAATGCGGAAATACCGCTACCTTGACGATGAACGCTTTGCCGACGAATATGTGCAGAACTGCCTGCGCCGCGGCCTCGGCCCGATCCGGGCGCGCTTTGAATTGCAGAACAAGGGCGTGCACCGCCAGATCATAGACACTGTAGTGGAGCGTTATTTCAGCGAGGAGCTGGATTTAAAACGGGCTGTCTCCCTGCTGCAAAAAAGGCTGGAACATGACCGCAGCTGCCGGGATAAAAAATGGCTGCGCCGCCAGGCTTCTTTTTTAAAAAGCAGGGGCTACGGTGAAGCGACGGTCATTAAAGCGCTGCAGCGGTTCTACGGCAGGCCGATTGATGAAACCTTGCCTTGACATAACATCGGCTACAGAGTACAATAAAGTTGATTTGTCAGTAATTTTATATGTTTGTGTTTGTAGTTCATAACTGACTTAAAAGAGAATTGTGTTTGGTGCCAGAGGCACTGCGTATAGATGTCAAAAAGCGCATACGGTATTCAGATAAGGTGTAAGTATACGTCTGATACTAACCTTCTCTTTTAAGCTGTGTTTTGAACACAGCTTTATTGCATTTAGGACTAAGAAACGGAGGTGAAAATAGTCTTGCTGGAATATGTGATTATAACAGTAGCTACACTGGCGGTAGGTCTTATTGCCGGATACTTTAGCCGCAAACTTATTGCCGAAGCCCGCATTACTTCCGCTGAAGAGGCAGCGAAAAAAATCATCGAAGAGGCAAAGCAGGAAGCAAACGCCATCAAAAGAGAAAAACAGCTGGAAGCGAAAGAAGAGGCGCACCGCCTGCGCCATGAAATTGAAAAAGAGTGTAGGGATAGACGCGCCGATTTGCAGCGCATTGAACGGCGGCTGCTTCAAAAAGAGGAAAATCTTGACCGCAAGATCAATGCCATAGAACGGAAAGAAGAGGATTTAAGGAAAAAGGAAGAGGAGAACCAGCGTACACAGGAAAAACTACAGCAGCTCTACCTCCAGCAGCTGGCCGAACTGGAACGTGTTTCCGGATTGACCAAGGAAGAGGCCAAGGATATTCTGCTGAAGCGGGCCCGTGAAGAGATCACCCATGAAATGGCGGTAATGGTAAAGGAGACAGAAAGCCAGGCCAAGGCTGAGGCCGAAAAGAGGGCCCGTGAAGTGGTGACCATGGCCATACAGCGCTGCGCCGCCGATCATGTTTCCGAGGCCACTGTTTCAGTGGTCAGCCTGCCCAACGATGAAATGAAAGGGCGCATTATCGGCCGGGAGGGGCGCAATATTCGCACCCTGGAAACTTTAACCGGCATTGACTTGATTATTGACGATACCCCTGAAGCGGTTATTCTATCCGGTTTTGATCCCATCCGCCGGGAAATAGCCCGGCTGGCCCTGGAAAAGCTGATCAGCGACGGCCGCATCCACCCCGCCAGGATTGAAGAAATCGTGGAGAAAACCCGCAAAGAAGTGGAAGCGCAAATTAAGGAAGAAGGGGAGCGGGCCACCTTTGAAACAGGGGTGCACGGCCTACATCCCGAACTGGTGATCCTGCTGGGCAAGCTGCGCTACCGCACCAGCTACGGGCAAAACGTGCTGCAGCACTCCATCGAAGTGGCCCACCTGGCCGGAACCATGGCCGCAGAGTTAGGGCTGGATATTCATTTTGCCAAGAGGGCCGGCTTGCTGCACGATATCGGCAAGGCGGTAGACCATGAAACCGAAGGATCGCACGTAGTTACCGGAGCTGAGCTGGCCAAGCGCTACAAAGAATCTCCGGAAATTGTCAACGCCATTGCCGCGCACCACGGCGATACTGATTTCCATACCTTAGAAGCGGTCCTGATTCAAGCGGCCGATGCCATCTCCGCGGCCCGCCCCGGAGCCAGGCGTGAAACCCTGGAGGCATATATCAAGAGGCTGGAAAAACTTGAGCAAATAGCCGACTCCTTTGAAGGCGTGGAAAAAGCATACGCCATCCATGCCGGTAGAGAAATCAGGATTATGGTTAAACCCGATCGGATTGATGATTATGCCTCCATCCAGATAGCCCGGGATATTGTCAAGAAAATAGAAAGCACCCTCGAATATCCGGGGCAGATCAAGGTGACCGTGATTCGGGAAACCAGGGCTGTGGACTACGCCAAGTGATTTCTCAGGCCAAAGACTGTTTCCAAAAGTGCCCAACCGGGCACTTTTTTTATGGCCGTGCAGGAATTGACCGATTGTGTATGGAATAATAAATGAGTTATTTTTTAAGGGGGATGCTCATGCAGAAGGGTTGCCTGGACGACTCATACCATGTTAATATGATCATTAACCTGCTGATGCGGTTTCCGGAAATTTTTACCGTAACATACAATCTGGCGGCATCATCCTACTGTCTTTCTTATATGATTAAAGGCAAAGTTAATCAGGAATGCTACAGCGAGCTGCGCCGCCGCCTCAAGGAAAACCTGGAGGCGTACTGTTATTTTAAAAAAAAGGAAAGCTGCAAGATCAGGCTGGAGAAAAAACACTATGGCGGCTTTACCCAGCTTGAAGTAAAGTTGGCGGGCGAAAACCTGACCGGCGAAGAAATAAGCTTGATCACACGGCTGATTAATGACGCATATGGCCATAATTTAATCAGTGAACTGCGGCCGGAGGATGTGGAGCTGGATGAAGAGGCTGCAACCTGGGAAGAAATGATGTCCTTATTCCCCTCCAAACGTGACGCTGGCAGCGAAGTAAACAGGCTTTTTGCCTTTCGTGAAGCAGGCAAAGTTTACGTATATGATCAGTAACAAATTTTTTTGTCGAATAGTGTCAGATAATTAAGTAAAATTGCATTATTTGTCTTAAATGCAGGAGTCATAGAACATGCGCCTTCTTTTTATCGGAGATATCGTCGGCAGGCCTGGCCGCCAGTGCCTCAAGATACTTTTGCCTGGACTAACCGAGAGGCTCTCGCCTGATTGCATTATCGCCAACGGCGAGAATGCTGCGGGGGGAGCGGGGATAACTTTAGCTGTTTACCGGGAGCTAAGGGAGCTGGGCATCGATGTGATCACCGGGGGAAACCATATTTGGGATAACCGGGAAGTTTTTCGCTTTATTGAAGACGAGCCTTATTTGCTTCGCCCGGCCAATTATCCCCTGGATGATACTCCAGGGCGGGGCTCTTGTATCTTCAAAACCTCCCGGGGAACCAGGATCGGTATTCTAAACTTAATGGGGCGCCTCTTTATGCAGCCGCTGCTGGATTGTCCTTTTCAACGGGCGGTGCTGGAGATTGAGCAGCTGCGCAAGGAGACACCGGTAATCGTGGTTGATTTTCATGGAGAGGCCACCGCGGAAAAACAGGCCCTGGCCTGGCACCTGGATGGGCGGGTCAGCGCTGTAATCGGTACGCATACCCATGTCTTGACGGCGGATGAAAGGATTTTGCCCCAGGGCACAGCTTATATCACCGACGCGGGGATGACCGGCCTGTACGATTCTATCCTGGGGGTGGACCGGCATGGAGCGCTGCAAAAGTTTTTAACCGGCCTGCCGCAGAGATTTAAAATTTCCACGGGAGCAGCGCAGTTAAATGGAGTGCTGCTGGAAATCGATGAGAGAAGCGGCAAAGCTTCATCCATTAAACGAATTAGAGAGGTGATAGAAAAAGGAGATTATTAATGAAAATTTTCTTATAATTCAGGTAGGATTTTTTCGATGGAAGACGAACTGTAAATAAAAATCCGTTGAAGGAGGCAGTATGTGTTAATGGATGTATTAAAAGTATCAGCAAAGTCCAACCCCAACTCTGTAGCCGGCGCCCTGGCCGGCGTGCTGCGTGAACGAGGGAATGCGGAAATTCAGACCATTGGCGCAGGTGCCCTCAATCAGGCAGTGAAAGCGGTGGCCATCGCCAGAGGATTTGTCGCACCGGGAGGGATCGACTTGATCTGTATTCCCGCCTTTACGGATATCCAGATTGATGGTGAAGAGCGCACCGCGATTAAATTAATCATTGAACCGCGTTAACGTACTTATCCAATGATGCTTAGATCATAATAGCGGCATCCTCTTAAAATTCAAAGGGGATGCTTTTTTTGTGGCCATGACATAAAATAGGGTTATGGAGAAAAAACAGGATTACATCATTGCCGATTGTCATTGCGATACGTTATGGTTTTTTAACCGCAACGGGTACAGGTTTGAGCGCCTCAACCCGGGGCGGCACATCGACTTGCCCCGGCTGAAGAAGGGCCGGGTCAAACTGCAGTTTTTCGCTGTCTGCGTGGCGGCGGACATTGCGGGGCCGCTGCAGTTGCAGGAGGCTTTGCGCTATATTGCCCGCTATCGCAGCTGCCTGGAGCAAAACAGAAGCGCTTTGCTGGCCATTGAGAGTTCCGCTGACCTCGAGACGGCGCTGCAGGGGGATAAAATTGGCTGCCTGCTGGCGCTGGAGGGCGCGGAGCCCCTGGACGGAAGCCCGGAGCTGCTGGATCTGTTTTATGCCCTGGGCGTGCGGTGCATCTCCCTCACCTGGAATAAACGCAATCTTTTCGCCGATGGTTGTGCCGAGGAAGAAAGCGGTGGCGGCCTGACCGCGGCCGGCCGCCGCCTGATTGGACAGATGGCAGAGCGCGGCATTGTGCTTGACCTGGCCCACCTGTCAACACGCGGTTTTTTTGATGCCCTGCATTGTTATGACGGCCCGGTGCTGGTTTCCCATACCAATGCCCGGGCCCTGCACAACCACCCGCGCAACCTCTCCGATGTCCAGTTAAGGGCAGTGGCGGCAACTAATGGAGTGATCGGGCTAAGCTTCTATCCTCCCTTTATCAGCGGCAGCAAAAAAGCAACACTGGAGCAGCTTCTGGATCACTTTGTTCACACCGCCTTCACCGCCGGCGTTGAGCATGTGGCCCTGGGCTCGGATTTCGACGGGATAACTGCAACTGCAGAAAAACTTGAAGACGCCTCGTGTTACGGCGCCCTGGTAGAAGGCCTGTACCGCAGGGGCTTTCAAGAGAGGGAAGTGCAGCTAATCACTTCGGGCAATGTCCGTCGGCTGCTCCAAGCAATCCTGGCGGGGCGAGAAGCATGATCGATCCGGGCGGCTGGCGGGCGGATCTGCACCTGCACAGCGATCGCTCCGACGGGCTTTATCCCCCGCGGGAGCTCATGCGCCTGGTATCGCGTGCGGGCTTGAAAGCTGCGGCTTTGACCGACCATGATACCGTGGATGGGATCGGCGAAGCCCTGGCCGCAGGAAGGCAGATGGGCTTCGAAGTGGTTCCGGGAGTGGAAATCAGCTCGTTTGAAGACGAGGTAGAAATACATCTTCTCGGCTACTATCCGGCTGATCTGGAATTGCTGGACCGGGAGCTTAAACGCTTGCGCCAGGAGCGCTTCACCCGGATGGAGCGCATGGTTGAACGCTTGAACCGGCTTGGCTTTGACGTAAACCCGCAGGAAGTTTTCCGGGAAGCAGCGCCAGCCGCGCCCGGCCGGCTGCACCTGGCCCGCTACATGGTTAAGCATAAGCTTGCCGGCAGCGTGGAGCAGGCCTTTAAACAGTACCTGGAGCGGGGCAGAGATGCGTACGTGCCCCGGGCCAACCTTACCCCTGCTGCGGCATTAAAACTCCTCCTCGACTGCGGAGCCGTTCCGGTGCTGGCGCACCCCGGGAAAAACGGGGCACGAGTTTTACCCGCCCTGCTGGAAAAAGGGCTGAAAGGGATCGAAGTTTTTCATCCTGAACATTCAGCGGCGCAACAGCGATTTTACCGCGAACTGGCGCAAGAGAAAGGGCTTTTAATTACCGGCGGGTCAGATTTTCACGGTGACAAACCCTATCGCGCCTCCGGGCGCGGCGGCGCTGCCGTCCCCTATTGCTACTTAGAGCAACTCAAAGCGGTGCGCTTCACTTGAGTGAGACTACCCGCTATTACCCGATCATCTGCTGTAAAGCGCCGCCGAACATCAAAATTCTTCAGAAAATTTGGCCCTACTTAGAAAACATTCCCCCTGTTTTTCCTGATCTTTTCAGAACCTCGTTTTAATGTTACAATATACTTTAGTATGCCTCAGGAGGGGAAACGGTGGATAGATTAATCTACGCATTACAGGTTACACTAATCGGTTTTTCGGTAGTGATGGCCATTCTCTTTCTTCTTTACCTGGTTTTCGAGCTTTTTAACCGCATTTTCCACCGCCCCGCAAAGGCGGAGGGACCCGGCCCGTCTGCGCCCTCGCGGGATGCAAAACCGGCTGTCCTTTCCAGCAGCGCCGGCCTTTCACCCCGGATCGTGGCAGCCATAACCGCCGCAGTCGCCGGCTATATGCAGGCTGAAGGATTATCTCCGGGAAAAATTACCGTAACCTTACCGCCCCGGCCTACAGGCACCGGCAGCAGCTGGGTGGCCATGGGGCGCAAAAGGCTGCTGGAAGGAAGCCTGGAACTTGAAAGGTTAAGGTTAAGGAGGAATAGGTATCGTGAAAAAATTTAAAGTAACCGTAGACGGACAAACTTTCGACGTATTGGTTGAGGAAGTTGGCGAGCAAACTGCTGCAGCCGCACCGGTCGAGCAGGCTGCTCCGCGGACAGAGCAGAAAAGCGAGGAGAAGAAAAGCGAGGCTGAAAGAAGCCCTTCGCCCGGGAAAGACGAACAGCGTCCCCCCGCAGCATCGGGAGGATCGGGCGGAACAGCCGTTCCCGCACCCATGCCCGGCTCAATTATAGATATCCTGGTCCAAGCCGGCGATACGGTGAAAGAAGGCCAGGTACTGGTGATTTTGGAAGCGATGAAAATGGAAAACGAAATAACCGCGCCCCAGGCAGGCACCATTGTCGAGGTTGCGGTGAAAAAAGGAGATACTGTGAACACCGGTGACCCCCTGGTAGTTATGGGCTGAAACACAAAATTACAACGCACTATTGCAAATATAAGGGGTGAAACCGATGACTGACTTATTTTTCGATTTTATTCAAGAAACGGGCTTCTTGCACCTGCAGTGGGACCAGGCTCTGATGATCGCCATTGCATGCTTCCTGCTTTATCTGGGCATTGTAAAAAAATACGAACCGCTCCTGCTGTTGCCCATCAGCTTCGGCATGCTCCTGGTCAACCTGCCGCTGGGCGACCTGATGAAACCTGAATCGGGCTCGGTTATCGGCGGCCTGCTGTGGTATCTTTCCCGGGGCTTGGAGCTGGGCATCTATCCGCCGCTGATTTTCCTCGGGATCGGGGCGATGACCGATTTTGGCCCCCTGATCGCCAATCCCATCACCTTGTTGCTGGGGGCGGCGGCCCAGCTCGGCATCTTCACCACTTTTATCGGCGCTTACCTGCTTGGCTTTACCGCCCCGCAATCGGGAGCCATCGGCATTATCGGCGGCGCCGACGGCCCTACGGCCATTTTCCTGGCCAACATGCTGGCGCCGGAACTTCTGGGCTCCATCGCCATCGCCGCGTACTCGTACATGGCCCTGGTACCCATCATCCAGCCGCCGATCATGCGCCTCTTAACCACTCCCCAGGAGCGGCGGGTGGTAATGAGACAGCTGCGGCCGGTCTCCAAAACAGAAAAAATATTGTTCCCGATCATTGTCATTATCCTGACCGGACTGCTGCTGCCGTCAGCGCTGCCCCTGCTGGGTATGTTAATGTTTGGCAACCTGCTGCGGGAGTGCGGGGTTACGGACAGGCTTAGCCAAACCGCCCAAAATGAGCTAAACAATATTGTAGTCATATTTTTAGGGCTCACCGTCGGCGCCAAGGCTACCGCTTCTTACTTCTTGACTCCCGATACCTTGAAAATAATTGCCCTGGGATTGTTTGCATTTGCCGTGGGAACCGCTGGCGGTTTGCTCATGGGCAAGCTGCTCTACGTCATCAGCAGGGGAAAAATTAACCCGCTCATCGGTTCGGCCGGGGTTTCCGCCGTCCCCATGGCGGCCCGGGTTTCTCAGACAGTGGGTAAAGAAGCCAACCCCAATAACTACCTGCTCATGCATGCCATGGGCCCAAACGTCGCCGGGGTAATCGGCTCAGCCGTGGCCGCAGGGATACTGTTGTCCATGTTTGGCTAAAAAACAGGAACCTCACCCGGGCCCAGTTAATGTAACCACAGTTACTTTAACTTAAGACCCTGTGAGGTTCCATTTCTATTATGGGCAGTCTAAAAAAAAATATACCTGTCAAAGGTATTTTTTTTGCATAAATGCTCCGGCCCGTTTCATATGCATTATCAAAAACGGGAGGCGGAGCAGCATTGGGTGTAGCGATTACCATAAAAAAGCTGCTGCAAAGAAAATGGCTAAAAAATTTGCTGATCGCCTGCGGCTCTGTCATTCTAGTAGCAGCAGTAATCTTGCTCTGCGATTTCTGCTATTTTTACTCCCGCACCTACCCCGGCCTTCACCTGGAGACAATCGATGTGGGAAACAGGCGCCTGGAGGAGGTGGAGGCGCTCCTAAATGAAAAGCTCTGGTCACTGGAAGAACTGCATTTTAGCACAGCCGAAGGAGAAAAGATTACGCTGACGCTGTCCGAGCTGGGCCTATCCTGGGACAGGCAGAGAACAATGGAGAAAATATACCGCGCCGGGCGCGGGTGGAAAGGCTATGCGGTCCGCCTGCACAGTTTGCTCAACCGCAGCCCCATCATTGTAAGGGGCGATCCCCAGGTGGACGAGTTGCACCTGGCCGGGGCCATGGCTGACCTGGCCGGACAGCTTTACCGTCCGCCGCGGGACGCATTTTTTGAAGTGGAGGGAGAGACGGTCTCCATCGTCCCGGAGCAGGAAGGGCAATATTTGAAGATAGCGGCGCTGCGTGAACTCATCTTCAATTCTCTCTATGGAGGCGAAAAAGTAATTCCCCTTCCGGTGGGAGAGTGGCCGGCGGCCCGGACGGCGGCGGACCTGGAAAATTACGGCGTCAGGAGCATCATGGCTTCCTTTTACACCGACGTCGCAGCGGGTAACCCTGATCGCGCCCATAATATTAAGCTGGGCGCTACAGCCATTAATGCTATTTTGCTGGCCCCGGGGGATATTTTTTCCTTTAATGAAGTGGTGGGGGAAGCCAGCGCCGCCAAAGGGTACCGCTATGCCCCGGTTATCGTCGGCGATGAACTGGTGCCGGGCTTGGGCGGCGGCCTCTGCCAGGTATCCACAACCCTGTACAATGCCGCGCTTCTGGCCAACCTGGAGATTGTGGAGCGCCACAATCACAGCATGCCCATATCATACATCCCCCTGGGCCGGGATGCCACTGTCGCTACCGGCAGCCTCGATTTAAAATTTAGAAACAACCGCGACCACTACATCCTCATCGGAGCGGAGCTGAAGAATCTCAGGCTCACCTTTCGCCTTTTCGGCCCGCCCATGGAAGAAAAGATCGAAATTGTCTCCAGCGGATACCAGCAAATCGCGCCTCCGGTCAACTATGAGTACAGCGACGCTCTGCCGGCCGGGGTTACTGAAGTAGTCAAGCCCGGTCAAGCGGGTTATTACATCACCACCTGGCGCGTGGTCTACCTTGATGATCAGGAAGTGTCGCGGGAAATGCTCTTCCGGGATTATTACCGGCCCAGGCCCGCGCTGCACCGGGTGGGAACAGGGGACTGACGGTAAAAGCATTATTTTGCGCGCGCCGGAAAAACTAACGTAAATAGCAGAGGAGGAGGTGGCGTCCCGGTGGATGTTCGCATGCGCGTCGAAAAATGCATTGAGAGCTTTCGCCATTTGGCTAATGAGCTGCGTATGGCGGCCCGGGAAACAGAAAACAGCCAGGCGAAAAACGCTTTTATCCAGTCAGCCCAGAAGGTGGAAGACTGCATCCAGCAGTGCCAGACCGCGATTAACCAGTTTAAGGACAAGTCCTGGTGAAGAAGGTTACAGAGACAGGTTACAGAAGACAGGGGGCGGCGCCAAAGCGCCGCCAATTTCCTTTATATACTGCAAAAATTAGTTCACCACAACCAATGTGTAACTATAGTTCAGGGCTATTGCGTCTATCTCCGATACCGTCAACCCTT
>JAKOVL010000069.1 GCA_029782095.1 Bacillota bacterium
TGGGATGGAGTTAAACAGATATTTAGCGGGGTATTAACAGCAATATCTAGTGTTTGGACAGGGATTAAATCAGTTTTCACAGCTATCCTAAATTTTGTAAAAGGCACATTTACTAATTATTGGCGTACAGCCTGGAATAGCATAAAAACAATATTTAGCAATGTATTTAATAGTTTAAAAGGGATTGTGAAAGCTCCTTTGAACTTCGTTATAGATGCTGTAAACAAAGTTATTAGAGGTATAAACAGATTTAAAATTGACATACCTGGTTGGGTAGCATCTTTGGCTGGGGTAAAAGGTGGAAGTATTGGTTTTAATATTGCCACTATCCCAAGGCTTGCGCAAGGCGGTATCATCGACCAGCCCACCTTGGCCATGATCGGCGAGCGGGGGAAGAAAGAAGCCGTCCTGCCGCTTGAGCAGAACACGAGTTGGATGGACACGCTGGCGGCGAAGATAGCAGCTGTTATATCAGGCCAGAGCGGCGGCGAAGAAGGCCCCTGGATTATTCAGGTTAACATCGGCGGCAACAAGGTCCTGGAGGAAATAATCGAAGCCGCCAGGCGTAAAAATGCCAAAGCCGGCCGGACTGTCGTGCAGGTGGGGGTGTAAGCTGTGAGTGTAAACGTACCAATTAGATCCGTCACTCCGGCCAACGCAAATGGCAAGCCCATAGGCCCGCCCGTCACCAATCTGCCGCCACTGGCTAAATGCGATTGGGCAAAACAGGATTTATCTGCTCCGGACGCCGGGCGGGTGGAATCGGGGCGGATGCTGAAAAAGAGGCGCGGCAAGGCAGACCGGCTGGATCTTGAATGGAAATATATCAGCCGGGCGGACACCGCCAGGGTCCTGCAGGCATTCGACCCGGAATATATTCTGGTGGAATATCTCGATGCCAAGCTTGGCGACTGGCGAACCGAACACTTTTACACCGGCGACATGACGGCAACAGGCTGGACGCCGCATCTGGACCGGTGGGAGAAGGTAAGTCTGGCGATCATCAGGGCGACGCCGGATAAAGGGTAGAGAAGGAGCGGCGACATGCAAAATCTAAGCAGTAATCAAAAACAGCATCTCTTCGAAGGCGGCCATGTGGGCGTCACGATCACCGGCGAAACGCTGGACGGCGCCCCGATCGCGCTGACCGAAGACGACATTATCGAGGGCTCATTTTCTATCGAGCGCAACTGGGTGTCCGGCTCTACAATAGAGATCGGCTGCGCGGAGACCTCGGAGCTTATCTTCGAGCTTGACAACACCGACGGTCGATGGAGCAATCTGCGCTGGGAAGGCGCGCGGCTTACGGTGGTACTGGACATTGCCGGCGAACCGCTGCAGGCCGGGATTTTTACGGTAGATGAGCCGCCGCGCAAGCTGACCACCATGCAAATCCGGGCGCTGGATGACATGGCGCGGTTTAACCGGCCTTACGAGCCAGGGATCCCTTATCCGGCGACGCTGCGGCAGATCTTAATCGACGCCTGCGCTCAGTGCAACGTAACCTTGAAAACTTACACTTTTACGAACCATGATTATGTTGTTTCGCGGCGGCCCGACGGCGACGACATTACATTTCACCATGTCGTGGCCTGGGTAGCGGAGTTAGCCGGGTGCAATGCGTGGATTGACGAACTGGCGCGGCTGAATCTCACCTGGTACTAAAGTCCGGGGTCACTGGTAAAGGATGGACAGTATCTCTGGAAGGGCTTGAAAATGAACTTTATTGAAAAATAACAAAAAAACTGGGAGGTAACTAAAGATGTCAATGACAGAAGCGTATCGCAACGCAATCGCTAATCACGGTGCAACTCTTATTACCCACATTGGGCTCGTGGATGAAAACGGCGACGAGCTCACCGGTGGTGATCCCGCTTACGCCCGGCAAGCTGTAACGTGGGAGCAGGCTGATGATGGGGAGATCCGCCCCACTG
>JAKOVL010000072.1 GCA_029782095.1 Bacillota bacterium
TTGAACTAAATTTTGAGGTCAAAAGGGAATTGAGACGTTTAAGAGATAAAAGAGTGATTGGCAAGGAACACCTTAACAACGTTCCCCTTTTCAATGGCCGAAGCAGCTTGACCCGCATGGCATTAAAGGGACTAAACAAACAAATGGCGATCTAAGTTGAATGTGAGGTTCTTTTAAACCTACAGTGTCTTGACGCGATCAAAAATCGCAGCAAAGCTTGACGAAAATATAATCATTCGCTATAATAACTTCCGTAGAAGAAGGTTCCTCAGTAGCTCAATGGCAGAGCGGCCGGCTGTTAACCGGTAGGTTGCAGGTTCGAGTCCTGCCTGGGGAGCCATTTTTTTATGCCTTTTTCAGTACCGCAACCTTGAGCGGCGCCGTGAGCGCTTCCACTCCCGGGCCGGTATCACTTCCTTTTTTAATAACCGCAAAATTAACCCGCACCTGAATTGGAATATCTCCTCAATTGAAACTGCGCCGTGTCTCCAGATTAAATCCATGCTGCCAGATAGTTCCGGCTGTTGGTGCCTCGATTTTTAAAGGTAATGGCGCCTCTTTGACGAATACCTTATCAATGCATCAACCTGTAAAAAAATTAAAAAAAGCTCTGGCAGCGACAGTAACAGAAGCTCAACAATACCTGGAAGGCGAGGAAGCGAGCAAATGATCAAGGGACTTCATTTTTTGCTGACCTACGAGTGCAATTACGAATGCGATCACTGTTTTCTTTACAGCAGCCCCCGTTCCGGGGGCACATTCAGCCTGGAACAGATCGAGGCGGCGCTGCGCGAGGCTGCCAGGCTGGACAGCGTGGAAATCATTTACTTCGAGGGGGGAGAACCCTTTCTCTACTACCCCCTTCTGCTGGCCGGGGTGCGGAAAGCCCGGGAAATGGGCTTCGATGTGGGCGTGGTGACAAACGGCTATTTCGCCGCCAGCGAGGCGGACGCCCTGCTGTGGCTGGAGCCGCTGGCCGAAGCCGGCCTGGCGGATTTCAGCGTCAGCGAAAGCTGTTATCACAACCCTGCCCGGATTGATCCCTCTCCGGCACGCATCGCGCTCAGGGCCGCGCAAAAATTGTCGCTCCCCGTATCCCTTCTCTGCACCGCCGCCCCTAATGCCGTAGGCGAGGGCGAGGATCCGGTAATGTACAGGGGAAGGGCGGCTGAGAAGCTGGCCGGGCAGGCTGTTTCCTTGCCGGCCGGTCTGTTCAACAAGTGCCCTTACGAAGATCTGGTCATCCCGCAGCGGGTGCACCTTGATGCGTTCGGCAATGTCCATATCTGCCAGGGATTGCTTATCGGAAACATGTGGGAAAGGGCCCTCTCGGAGCTGATCAGGGATTACCGCGCTCCCGAACATCCCATCTGCGGCCCTCTGGCTGAAGGAGGCCCCTTGCAGCTGGCGGAAACTTACGGGCTAACCCATGCTTCCGGCTACGCCGACGCCTGTCATTTCTGCTACAACATGCGCCTGGAGCTGCGGGAGCGCTTTCCCCGCTGGCTGGCGCCGCGCCAGGTGTACGGCCTGGAATAAAACCGGGGCAAGAACCGCTCCCGCCGCCCTA
Organism: Bacillota bacterium; assembly: GCA_029782095.1. Classification (GTDB taxonomy): domain Bacteria; phylum Bacillota; class Dethiobacteria; order DTU022; family DTU022; genus JAKPEE01. Next base: position 1,571 of record JAKOVL010000072.1, read on the forward strand.
TTAATGCTGCTCTTTCCTATTCCGCCACTGGCAGCGATCCCTTTTCGAGCAGAAATCGCAGGGAACATTATCCGCGCTCATATTCTCCCCGCAGCCGATGACAAAGGAGACAGATTTGCGGGGCAGCATCAGGCAGCTTTCAGTGAGGCGCACGCCGATCTTATCTGCGGGGACCAGGTCGAAGAAAGTCCGCTGCTGCTCGATAGGCCATCCCTCCTGCCCGGGATTGGCCTTCATTCCTGCTGTCAAGCCGTCCTTTTTGGCAGTGGCGGCAATCCGCTCCATGACCTGGCGCGATACTTCACCGACCGCGGCTGTGCCGGCCCCGTCCAGGGCCATGGCCTGCATCATATTCGCAGCCATCAATTCCGCCACCCGTTTTTCCAAGGCCGGCCCAATTGTGCAGAGCACTAGGTATAGCCGGGAAGCGCCCGCGAAAGCCCGCGCCACCAGGGGGCCGCTGAAAGTGCCGCCGGGAAAAACGATCTGTTCGTGCTGAAAGTCTTCAACCGGCAGGTAGCCGTAGAGCGCCGCCGGTTCCAGTAAAGAGTTGGCTTCGTTTAGAACATCGGTTGCAACCCGGGTTAATAACGGCGAAGCTTTTTCCGGATCAATACCCTGTCCTTTTAGAATGTGCTCTTTCTTAAGCGTAACCTGAAGGTCATTTACTACTTCGAACATGACTGGCCTCCCCGATCTACTTTGTTAGCTCCCATCTGATAATTGATGTTTTGCTAACGTTTCGTGAAAAAAGTCTAAAACCCTGCCTGTCCGGGATGATTATCGCAGGTCCCGGCGGATAAGCCGCTTTTGCGAAAAGGCGGCTTTTTTTATGCAAATGTAAAGCATATTAACTGACGATTAACTATATAAATATTATTTTTAAGAATAAGAGGATATATGCAAATCTAAGTCGAATATATAGTAAAAATATTTAAAAGTTGCTAAAAGTAATACTGCCGAAATCGTAAAGGAGGTTTTTCAAATGGACAGGCCATGGTATAAAAGTTATGACCCGGGAGTGCCGCATGATATTGAGCTGCCCCCTAAAACTCTTCCCCGCTTCCTGGAAGAGGCGGCCCATCAATATCCCAACAATATCGCGGTTCAATTCATGAACGGCCGGCTCACTTTTAAAGAATTGGATCAGGAGGTCGATTCTTTTGCCAGGCTTCTTGCCGGTCTGGGCTTAAAGCCGGGCAGCCGGGTGGCGCTGCACCTGCCAAACTGCCCCCAGTATGTCATCTCCTTTTACGGGACCCTGCGCGCCGGCTGCATTGCAACCCCTTGCAATCCCCTTTATGTGGAGAGAGAACTTGTTCATCAGCTCAACGATTCAGGCGCTGAAGCCATTGTCACTTTAAGCCGTTTTTACCCCCTGGTTAAAAAAGTCAAGGGGGAAACCAAATTAAAAGCGGTTATTGTAACCAATATTAAAGACTATCTCGGGGGTGCGCTGAAGCTTCTCTATACCCTTTTCAAGGAGAAAAAAGAAGGCGATCGCGTAAAGCTGGCCCCGGGCGATTACTGGCTGCGGGATTTGTTAAAGCGCTACCGCAGCCATCCCCGTCCCGAGGTGGAAGAGAGCCTGGAGAAGCCGGCCTGCTACATGTATACCGGTGGAACTACGGGGGTGCCGAAGGGCGCCATCTTGAGCCACGGCAACATTCTGGCCAATGCCCTGCAGGCAAGAGAGTGGCTGTCGAAATATGATGAAGGAAAAGAGATTGTCCTCGGCGTTTTGCCATTCTTTCATAGCTACGGCATGTCTATCGCCATGAACCTGGCCCTGGTAGTAAAGGCGAAGTTAATCACGGTGCCCCAGTTTAAAATAGGAGAGATCCTGAAGCTCATTCATAAAGAGAAGCCGACCCTCTTCCCCGGCGTTCCGACGATGTACGTGGCCATAAATAACGCTCCGGACGTGGGGAAATATGATCTCAGCTCCATAAAGGTCTGCATCAGCGGGGCCGCTCCCCTGCCGGTGGAGGTGCAGAAGCAGTTTGAAAAAATTACCAACGGCGGCCGCCTGCGGGAAGGCTACGGGCTAACCGAAACCTCGCCGGTAACGCATTGCAATCCCATCTTCGGGGAAAACAGGCCCGGCAGCATCGGATTGCCTTTTCCCGGGACGGTGGCGAAGATAGTGGATCTCGACGATCCCTCCAAGGAGATGCCCGTTGGGGAGCGGGGGCAGCTGGCGATAAAAGGGCCGCAGGTAATGCAGGGCTACCTCAACCGGGATGACGAGACGGCAGCCATCTTTCATGACGGCTTCATCCTCACCGGCGATATTGCCATGATGGACGAAGACGGCTATTTCTATATTGTTGACCGCAAAAAAGACATGGTCATCGCCGGCGGCTACAACATCTTTCCCCGCGAGATTGAAGAGGTCCTTTACGGCCATGAAAAGATTAAGGAAGTCTGCGTTGCCGGAGTTCCGCACAGCTACCGCGGCGAGACTATCAAAGCCTACATTGTCCTGAAGGACGGGGCCACGATGACAGAGGAGGAGGTCATCGAATACTGCCAGGCAAACCTGGCCAAGTATAAAGTCCCCAAGATCGTGGAATTCCGCGACGAACTGCCTAAAACCATGGTCGGCAAGATCCTGCGCCGCATGCTCGTCGAAGAGGAGCTGGCCAAGCAAAAGAAAGAAAAGGGAAATTAACGGCGGGGATTTATATAAAAGCAAGTCTAATGAGGCGGCCTTATATAGGCCGCTTTTTCTTGCTCCAGTGTCCCCAAAAGTGGGACAAACAGGTACGTCCCCATCGTCCACTTTCACGCACAACCTGCGTGAGGTAATTGGATACAATCGTAGAGCGGGGTTCCACCCCCGCCCTTACTTAAAAAAGTACCACCCTTTCCCAAAAGGCAGCCAGGGGGAATTTAGGACTCCCTCCTTTGGAAAAGGGGGGCCGGGGGAGATTTAAAAGAAATCTTAATATGTACCGCAGCGAGAATAACCACCTCCCCAATTTACCTTTGGTTTATTTTTAGTCATCCTGCTTTTTACATGTCATCCTAGCAAAGCGAAGGATCTCCTGACCGGGCTCAAGCCGGCAGGATAAGACTTACGCGGCGGCGAAATAAAATATAGTTGCGCAATTCTGAAAAATAATCGGGGGGTTTGTCAGAATGAAAAAAAGGCGCGCCATAACGTTTCTAAAAGTACTGTTTATTCTGCTGGCGGCGCTGGCGCTGCTTCTGGCTGCCCATTTTCGCCCCGACATCCCCGTGGAGAAGCTGATGGATAAATATGCCGGGGAAACCTCGCGCTTTGTCCAGATTGACGGCATGAATGTGCACTACCGGGACGAGGGCTCCGGGGAACCTGTGGTCCTGGTTCACGGCGTGCTCTCTTCCCTGCACACGTGGGACGGCTGGGCGGAGGAGTTGAAACGCCATCGCCGGGTGATCCGCCTGGATTTGCCCTCCTTTGGCCTGACCGGTCCGGGGTCTGAGGCGCAGAGAGGTGTCGACTATTATGTTGAATTCATGGCTAAGTTTCTGGACGCTGTAGGCATCGAGCGCGCCTCCATGGCCGGCAACTCCTTGGGCGGCGCAATTACCTGGGCTTTTGCCGCCCGATATCCGGGACGGGTTGACAGGATTGTCCTGCTCAATGCGGGCGGCTTTCTTACCGACGATGACAGGATATCCCTTTTTAAATTGGCCGGTTCCCCCCTGTTGAAACCCCTGGTGCGTTACTGTACACCCCGCTACCTGGTGGCGAGATTTGTAAGGCAGGTTTACGGCGACACGGCCAGGCTCGATCCCGATACAATCACCAGGTATTATCACCTTCTGAGACGGGAAGGGAATCGAGATGTTCTCATATCCTTCGGAAACCGCAATGCAACCTATCCCAGCATTTCCGATGTTAAGGCGGCCTTGGCTTCAATTGAGGCTCCGGCCCTGATCATCTGGGGAGACGAGCCATTTGCGATCTTTGAAGACACCTGATATCTAAGGCTTTTGGGGTGGTGGGAAGAACCTTTTACCCCACGAAGAGGCTGTTAAATGGGGATTTTGCTGAATTGGTCCCACCGGATTTGCAAGATTGACCCCAAGGACTTTTCTAGCAATTGACTAGATTTGATCTAAGCGACTATTTGGAATATGGATGCAGCGAAGGAATATAAAGGGAAATCCTCTTTCTTTGTCGAAGTAACTTTTGCCAAACAAGACAAAGGAGGATTTCCCATGGCGATTATACCACAACAAAAGCTCTTTGGGTGGGAACAAATTGAAAAATTAAGTGATCTGGAGCGCCTGCGGCTTGTCTTGGAAAATATGCCAGACGGCAAACTAATGCACCACTTAGAACTTGAACGGGGCCAGGGTCGTAACGACTATCCCGTCCGGGCAGTCTGGAATTCTGTTCTGGCCGGGATAGTGTACCAGCATCCTTCCATAGCAAGCTTGATACGAGAGTTATCCAGAAACGGCCAGCTGCGAGACATGTGCGGTTTCACCGGGGAGGCGCCCCCGCAGTGG
>JAKOVL010000080.1 GCA_029782095.1 Bacillota bacterium
AGTGGGACAGGGGACGGTTCCTTGTAACGCTCCGCACCTTTGAACCGGGCGAGTACAGCGTTCTGATCGGCAGCAAGGAGGTCTTGATCCAGGTCGGCTCGACGTTGGAAGATATTGATCGGGACGATGTCTTCGAGGGAAGCCGGGATGTCATCGCACCACCAGCCCTTATACCCTGGCGCTTGGTTTTCTATGCCGCTGCCGGCATATTTGTCCTCTCCGGCGGCGTCTTGCTGGTAAAGGCGCTTATCCGCAGGAGGGAGAAGAAGCTCAGCCCCTATCAGCTGTTCTGCAAAAAGGCCGGCGCCCTTGCCCTGGATAGTGCCAGCTATTTCGTTGATCTGACCCTGCTCTTCAAGCGCTACTTGGAAGGCCTGTACCAGTTCCGGATCATTGGCAAGACTTCGACGGAGATTATGGATGAACTGCAGAAGCTGCCGGCGCTCGCCGGTCTGCTGCCGGAGATTGACACGTGGCTTACGGAATGCGACCGGTTCAAGTTCTCGGGTGTCACACTATCCCGGGACGAAAAAGCAGCCCACTACCGGAAACTGGTAAGCATTGCCGAGCGGATCAACCAGCTGCATCAGCAGCTTGAAGGGCAGCAGTTGCAAAAACTCACCAGCCAAAAAGAGGGAGCAGTATGATCCAGTTTGCCAGCCCATGGTTCTTGCTCTTGATCCCCGCCGCTGTGTATCTGTTCTGGCCTCATAAGAAAAAAGCCGGGCTGAAATTTTCCAGTGTGAAGCTTTTGCAGCGGGGCGGCAAGACCAAGACGATCAAACATAAAATCGGGAAAACTCTAGTCTTATGCGGCGTGATCCTGGCGCTTACAGCCCTGGCGCGCCCCCAGTCGGCGGAGCAGGCGGATTTCATCCAGAAGAAGGGCATTGACATTGTCGTGCTCCTTGATGTGTCGGGCTCGATGGAGTCGGTGGACTTCCGGCCCAACCGCCTGGAAGTGGCCAAGGAGACGATCGACAGCTTCATCCGCCAGCGGGTGAGCGACCGCATTGGGCTGGTGATCTTCGCCGG
>JAKOVL010000099.1 GCA_029782095.1 Bacillota bacterium
GGGCACGGCCCCATCGCGGAGCAACTTGCCGGTGGTGCGCGTTCTCATTTCAGCATGGTACATGGGTCCAAAATCGCGCAGGGTCACGGCGATGATCACCACCAGGGCCAGGGCAAAAATGCTGTAGAAGCGGTAGGGGATGCTCTGCAAAAAGATGGAATAAGGGCTTGCTTCTACCCCGATCTTGGCAAAGGCTTCCCCAATTATCCCCAGCTCGTAGCCGATCCAGGTTGACATCAACGCCATCGTGGCTACGGGAGCCGCCGTGCTGTCAACAATATAGGAAAGCTTCTCCCGGGAAATGCGCAGCCGGTCGGTCAGCGGGCGGGCCGTGTTTCCGGTAATAAGGGCGCTAGTATAATCGCAGAAGAAGATAATCATTCCAATAGCCCATGCGCAAAGCTGCCCTGCCCTGGGCGTCTTGGCCCGCCTCCCCAACGCTTCGGCAATGGCGTTGGCCCCCCCCGACCTGGTCATGAGGGCGACCATTGCCGCAATCATCATGGTAAAGATAAGAACCTCTGCATACCAGGGGTCGGCCACGCTGTTAATTACATATGTATCCATGGAGCGCAGCAGGCCGAGCCAGGGATTGTAACCGTTCAGGAAAGTGGCACCCAGCCAGATGGCGATAAACATGGAGGCGTAGACCTGGCGGGTGGCAATGGCCAGAACAATAGCAACCAGTGGCGGCAAAACCGACAGAAAACCGAAGTTTTCAGCCACGAATTAACCTCCTTGTTTTGATGTTTGTTGCAACAGTCACTTCTACCGGGGGGAAGTCGGCACAAATGAATCGCTCACCCCTTTCTAGGCATGGAATCACCGGCTTACCGGCGCTCCCCCCTGGAAAACCGCGAATTTGCTGACTAGGCAAGATATTTCCGCTAGATTACATTTATGCAATTATCATACCAGCAATTTTATCGCCGCTAGCCGGGTAAAAATCCTGCAAAAAAGATGATCCGGCTAAACTGTCAGAAATTTGATTGCCGATTTCCCGGCACAAACGCCGGGCAACCGGCAGCTATAATCTTTCTTGCTTTATACCGAGGTTCTTTAATTTGTACTGAAGGGTTTGCCGCGGCAATCGCAGGCGCCGCGCCGCCCTGGAGACGTTGCCGGCACACTGCCGTAGGGTTGAAACAATAAGCTCCTTTTCCAGCGACCTGACCGCTTCTTGCAGTCCTCCCCTCAGATCCACCTTTCCATGAAGCAATCCCGGCTGTATCATCCGGCAGATCTGGTAGGGAAGATGCCTTTTTTCAATAAGCGGCCCCTCAACCATGTTC
>JAKOVL010000105.1 GCA_029782095.1 Bacillota bacterium
GCCGGCTAAGAACCTTCTTCAATTAATTTACCCGATTGAAAGTTAAAGCAGCATACAATACCTGACCTGAAGCAGGATATACTAACAACATATCAAATAACTTAAATACCGATAAAAGCGTACCGGGTTTGCTGATGCATGTTTTTTGCAAGTACTTTTTCCCTGTTTTTGCAGACACCTTCTGCAGCAGCCACCCAGGGAAATTTACGTGTAATTTTTCATCAAAGAATTTTTGATCCGGTAACTTTGCCCATCAAAAATCAGCAGATAACTGTGGTGCACTAGGCGGTCGATTAGCGCCGCCGTCATCTGCTCATCATAGAAGATGTTTACCCACTTACTGAACTCAAGATTTGTGGTGATAATCACGCTCCTTTGCTCATAGCACTCGGAAATTACCTGGAACAAAAGCTTTGAACCGCCCCGGTCCAGTGGGACATAACCCCATTCATCGCAAATCAGAAGCTCTGCTTTTGACAGCTTTTTCAGTAACTGGCCAAGTTCCCCCTTCCTTTGGGCATCATTAAGCAAGTTTACCAAAGCAGCGGTGCGAAAAAAGCGGACTACCCTGCCCTGCTTGCATGTTTCAATGCCAATGGCTGTTGCCAGGTGAGTTTTGCCTGTTCCAACGTTGCCGTAAAGGATGAGATTCTTCTTTTTACTGATAAAGTTGGCCTCTTTTAAGTCGGCAACAGAGAGCTCTGCAGGAAGCTTAATCTCATCAAAGCAGTAACCTTCGAAGGTTTTCAGGGTGTAAAAGCCGGCCTGCTTAATTAAGCGGTTTTTCATTTTGCTTTCCCGGTAGGCCAGCTCTTCTTTGAGCACCTTGAGCAGGTACTCCTGATGACTTTCAGCCGCTATCTGGTCAGAGATCAAGGCGATGTTTTTACCCAAGCGAAGCCGGCGGCAGTATTCCGCAATTTCAGTTTTCACACCGGCCACCTCCTTGCAAGAACAGACGGTCGTATTCGCCTACGTTAACTTTGGAAGGCGGCATTTTAAGAACGTTGGCCGGCAGGGCAAGCGGGCCCAGGCTGGGATAGCCTACCTATGAGGAATAAAAACACGAATTGGGCGGGCCTGTCCTGCCCCTCTATTCCGCTGTTTCCAGCATACCTATGAGAATAATTCCCCCCACCCCGACCCTCCCCCGCCAGAGGGGAGGAAGCTGCAGATAATAAAAAAACCGTTAAACCTTTTGCCACAAGGGTTTAACGGCATTTATGCAATATAAAAAACCAGTTGCAAATTTTGGTTGTATTGGAGCCGTCAGTGATTTACCCGCCGCAGTATAATCGGGCCGGCCCTCGGTTCGCGGTGGCAAGTCCGTTGACCGCGCTTCGGCCTGGCTTCTTAACGACGATGGGTGCAAAACATTGCAGCATCTCCCGTCTATTCAGTCCAGGATGATAGCCGGCTCGGGCAGAAACAAGCTGCCTTTAGAAAGGCATCTCCATATCCGGACCGTACATTTTCTCCATCATTTTCCTCACTTCATTTTTAACTAATCCTCTGAGGGGCACCTTGGAGATCATCCCGTAAGTGGCGGCGCTGCCCTTCAACGCCAGGGAGGGGTTGCTGCGGACATGCTCCACCGACTCCTTTAAATCCTGCAGGTAGTGGTCAACGATGCGCCGGTGCAGGGGAGTCACCATGAGATGAAGGCCGTCTGGCTTTTGCAGGCGATCGATGTGCCAGCCCCGCTCCTCCATCTGGTCCCCCACGGCAAATATGTTTATCCGCGAAGAGGTGGAGCGGTAGCCGAAAACACTCATGTCCGGCTTGCCGATGATCTCCAGGCCGGGTATGGCGGACACTCCCTCCATCAGCGCCCTGGTCGTTTCCATCACGGTTTTGGTCAGCTCCAAGTAACCATCCCACCCCATGGCCATCATGGTGGCCCAGGAGGCGGCAAACGCACCTCCCGGGCGGGTGCCCAGCAGTCCCGCAGAAGCAAATACACCGCCGGGCCAGTTTTCGGACACAAATATCTGGTGCTTCATATAATCCATATTCCGGTAGAGAAGCACGGAGGCTCCCTTGGCGCTGTAACCGTATTTATGGACATCGGCGGAGATGGAGGTTACCCCCGGAACTCGAAAATCAAAGTGAGGCACCTTGTAGCCCAGCTTTTCCACAAAAGGCAGCATAAATCCGCCCAGGCAGCTGTCCACGTGAAAGGGGATGCCATGCTCTTCGGCCAGGCGGCCCAGCTCCTCAATGGGATCGATCACCCCGTGGGGATAGGAGGGCGCCGAGGCGACGATCATGGCGGTATTCCGGTTAATCATTTTTTTCACCGCCTCCACGTCGACCCGAAAATCGCCGCGCAGCGGGGCCCGGACCATTTTCACCTTGAAATAATGGGCCGCCTTCTCCCAGGCCACGTGGATCGATTCCGGCACAATCATCTCGGGCTGAACCGGTTTTAAACGTTTTTTGGATTCCGCCAGGTTCCGGTACGCAAGCACTGGCAGCAGGCAGCTCTCGGTCCCGCCGGAAGTAAGCATGCCGACCACGCTGCGGTCGCCGTGGAGCAGGCCCGCCGTCATTTGGACAATCTCGTGCTCCATCCTTTTCAGGCTTTGAAAGGCCATGGGATTTAGACCGTTTTCCGACAGGAACAGGCCCATGGCCTCCAGGAGAAACCGGGTATGCTCCTCCCCCAGGTAGTAGACCAGGCTCCACGTTCTGGATTCTTTGTAATTGACATCACTCTTTTTGAATTCCTTAAGCAGCTCCAGGGCTTTTTCGGGACCCAAACCTTTTTCGGGCAAAGCAACATGTTCGCGAGTACTCATGCCGGTTGCCTCCTTTACTGGTTTTATTAGTTAAACGCTCTCAAGATATAGGCAAAGCTTATGCCCAGGTAGTTGCCGATGGCATAACCGATAATGCCCGTATAGATGCCGGAAAGAATTATCTCCCTGTTTTTCAGGGCATTGGCCACCACCGGGACAAAGGGCGGCGAACAGATGGCTGAAGTGGAGGTGATAATAAAGGTGTCGGTGTCTATTTTACACAATTTGCAGAGAACGGCATGGAAGAACAAAGAGACAAAGATGCAAAAGGTCACAAAAAACATGATCGGCCAATTGATCTGGGTAAAAAGCTGTTTGAGATTGGCCATGGAGCCGACCACCAGGCAGAAGATGAGGATGAGATACATCCCCACCTGGAAGGTTTTCTTGATGCCCCTGATTTGGGGAATCAGGGAGCAAAATATACTAAGGGTGGTGATGCTTAAAATGGCGGCCGCCGTGGCATAATCGACCGGGAAGAGGCCCGATATAAACAGGGAGATGCCCACCACCGCCCCGGCTACCACCAAAGCCCCCAGAAGGGGCAGGAGAATCTCTTTCCGGAAGATACCCGTGTAGGAATCGATAGACTCCGTCTCCACCTCGCCGTCGGAAGCGCCCACCAGGGAAATTCCCGTATTCCTGAACCGGGGCAGGAACAGGTTGAAAAGCCTTTGGGCCACCGAACACAAGAAAAGAATGTAGAGCAGGGAAATCACGGTATCGTAAGTATGCATGGTAATGTACACGTCTTCATTGACCTGCAGGGCGGTCTTGATGGCCGCCAGGTTGGGGGTCCCCCCGGTGTAAAGGCCTACCGCCATGCCGCCCAGCTGCCAGCCGTAGTCCACCTGGCCCTTGATCAATAAGAACGCTCCCAGGGTCACCACCACGATGGAGATCACTGCCAGCAGCATGCAAAGGGTGGCTTTACCGGCCAGGCGCCGCCAGGCTTTAAGATCCATGGAAAAAAGGAGAAACGGAAGGGCCACGGCCACGGTCACATCGGTAAAGGTGGCCTGGAGCTGCACCGCCTCCGGGGGAAAATCAACATAGTAGCCCACCAGCATTCCGGCCAGGTAGCAGATGATCACTGCGCCAATCTTGTTAACCAGTGGGAAGCGGTAACAGAGGTAAAGGACCACTGCCGGGAAGAAAAGATAAAAGGCGATGAGCACGGGCAGGAGCAAAAAGATCACTTCCTTTTATGAGTAATTTTCAACAAGGAGGACAGCCCCGATTCTAATAGAATTCCTGTTAAAATTCGCCCCTTTTTCTGAAAATCCTTTATTTAATTGCTGGTTGCTCAAATTTGCCCCAATTTCTTCGCTAAAGGGCCTTTTTGGCAGCAAGATCCCTGGTTCCACGGTTTGCAAAAAGGACAGGCTGCACCCGTGCCCGCAAACCTGTGGGGGCGCGGCAGATTGCACCGGGCAGCCAGTCATTGCCCGGTTTTACCACCAGCAATGGGCGATTTTTTAGAATTGGCCGTATTGGCAGACTACCTGCAAAAATCCATATTGTGCTTGCCGGTTTACAAGTTATGGTATATATTGGGGGCAAAGGGATTGACCGCATTCCCGGAGGAGGTTGATGCTGATGAAAAACAGCGAGCAGTACCTTGAATCTTTAAGAAGGCTAAAGCTGAGGGTGTTTTTGTTCGGAGAAGAGGTGGACAGCGTGGTCGATCATCCCATGATCCGACCTTCCATAAATTCGGTGGCCCAAACCTATGCGCTGGCTTTTGATCCGCAGTACCAGGATTTGATGACCGCTGAATCCAGTTTAACCGGGAAAAAAATCAACCGCTTCACCCACCTGCACCAGAGTGCTGACGACCTGGTGAAAAAGGTGCAAATGCTGCGCCTGCTCGGTCAAAAAACCGCCTCCTGCTTCCAACGCTGCGTCGGCATGGATGCCTTCAACGCTGTCGACAGCACCACTTATGAGATCGATCAGCAGCTCAATACCGATTACCATGCTCGCTTTCGCCGGTTCATGGAATATGTGCAGCAAGAAGACCTGGTGGTTAACGGAGCCATGACCGATCCCAAGGGCGATCGCTCGAAGCGGCCTTCCCAGCAGGCTGATCCGGACCTGTACTTGAGGATAGTGGAGAGAAAACCCGGCGGCATCGTTGTCCGGGGGGCCAAGCTGCACCAGACCGGTGCGGTGGCTTCCCATGAGATCCTGGTGATGCCCACCGTAGCCCTGCGGGAAGAAGACAGCGCTTACGCCATTTCCTTTGCCATCCCCAGCGACACGGAAGGAGTTATCTATGTTTATGGCCGGCAGTCCTGCGACACCCGCAAGCTGGAAGGCGGCTCCATTGATGTGGGCAACTGCCTTTACGGCGGCTCCGAAGCCATGGTCATCTTCAACGATGTGTTTGTGCCCGAAGAGCGGATTTTTATGTGCGGCGAGTACCAGTTTGCGGGCATGCTGGTGGAGCGTTTTGCCGGCTATCACCGCCAGAGCTACGGCGGCTGCAAGGTGGGAGTGGGGGATGTTTTGATCGGGGCTGCGGCCCTGGCGGCCCAGTATAACGGGGTGGATAAGGCCTCCCACATCAGGGATAAGCTCATCGAGATGGTGCACTTAAATGAGACCCTTTACTGCGCCGGCATCGCCTGCTCCTGCCTGGGGAGCCCCACCGCCTCGGGGACCTACCAGATAGATCTGCTGCTGGCCAACGTATGCAAGCTTAATGTGACCCGCTTTCCCTATGAGATAGCTCGCCTGGCCGAGGATATTGCCGGGGGGCTGCTGGTAACCATGCCATCGGAGAAAGATTTTAAACACAAAGAGATCGGCCCGTTTCTGGAAAAGTATCTCAAAGGGGTGGAGGGGGTTCCTACGGAGAACAGGCTGAGGGTACTGCGCCTTATTGAAAATTTGACCATGGGCGCGGCGGCGGTGGGCTACCGCACCGAATCTTTGCACGGCGCCGGCTCTCCGCAGGCCCAGCGGGTGATGATCAACCGCCAGGCTGACCTCGAGTTCAAAAAGAGCCTGGCCCGCGCTATCGCCGGAATAGCCTGAGTTCTTAAGGGCAGGAGAAATAGCCTGGACAAATTTCAGGGAGGAGAAAATTGATGAAGTGGCTGGCCATTTTTGGACATGCATGTGTCATCGGTGGATGCTACCTGGTTGCCTGGGGCATATACTTGTTGCCCGTGAGCAGCCCTACGCCGCTGGGGATACTGACAAGGCCTTTATTTTGGGGCTTGTTCTCCATATGCGGAGGGATATGCGCCAATATGCACTCATCATGCAAGTGCCTGCAAGCTGCAGGCCGGTGCAAATCCAATTTTGCCGGCAAAAATAGCAGCTGAAGGAAAATAACACTATATCCAGGCTATGCATAGAAAGGCATTTCACTCGCTTTTGATGCCAGCCCCCGCTAAAAGCTTTAAGGGGGCAACAACTGCATAACTGATCAGGCCCCTGTGTGGCCGGCTGCTGTCTTGTTTTCGCCTTCAGCCGGCCTTCTTTTTTGGGAGAGATAGTCGAGCAGCAGCGCCGCCAGGCGGGTGATCACAATGGCCAGGATAAGGCGGCATATGAGAATGACCAGGGGATTGGCTCCGAAAACGGAAAAAATCAGGGTGTCTTCAATCACGGAGTGGTTGATGCAGAGAAAGGTCCCGATGAGCATGAGGTCCCTTTTTTGCAGGTATCCTTCGGCGGCGTAGTCGATAATCAGCGCCGCGCCGAGTACAATGCCGAAGAACATCCCCGCCAGCAGCGGCAGGGCGGCCTCCTTGGGTAGGGTGAGAAAGCGCAGGCAGCCCTGGATCTTTACTGATGTCTTTTCCAGGATATTGAAGTGACGGGCTAGCTCGATCAGCACCATTACCGGGATAAGGAACAGAGTTATCCTGAGGATGCTCATGATCCCGCCGGAAACACCTTCTTTTAGCAGCAGCAGCACCGTTTCCATCGCCTATCTTAACCTCCCAGCAGCCCGGTATAAATTAAGTTCATGGCCATGCCGGCAGCCAGGGCCGTGCCCAGCCGCAGCAGAATCGAAACCGGTATTTTGAGGCCGGTGTGGGTGCAGACCATGGTCTCCACCGGCAGTTCGTGGCAGATACCCATCATCAGGGCCACAATGGTCATCTGGGCGGCGGTCAGCGAGGTGTTAACGATCACTCCGAGAGCAGCGTAAAAGTTGGCGAAGAACCCCAGCGAGAGTATGACTGCCGCCTCTCCGGGCAGCCCCACATAAGACATTGCCGGGGCGAAGAAAACCGCTATTTTCTCCATGATCCCGTAGTGTTCCAGGAAAGTAACGGCAACGGAAACGGGGATGATGATCCTGGCCAGGAGCCAGAGCAGCCGCAGACTTTTGAAAACAGCTTTTTTTACCGGTTCAACCAGGGTAGACATGGCTTCCTCTCCTACAAGTTTTTATTATAGTGGTTTATTTTGAAGTAAAGGCCATTGTGCGCTCCTCAACCCAACCCTCTCCCGCCGGAGGAGAGGGGACTAACGCTGCCGCGCTGGGCACCGCGAACAGAGAAATCAGTCCGTTAACTGATCCCCTCCCCCCTCGTGGGGGAGAGCCGGGGTGGGGGGCGTAGCTTTTCCCGGTCCAAGCCAGGGCAGCAGGCTTTTCTTTCCCCCTCTCACTAGCCCTCACCAGCCGGGGAAGAAGGAACGGCCGAAAGTGAGGCAGCAATTTACAACAGGTATAAACCCCTCTCCTGCAGCCATGCCTATAGTATAGCCCAAGGGGCTAGATTTGCCCATCCCCGGGCGGCCAACGGCGAATGCAGAGCTGCCCAAATAATATGCATAAAAAAGGCTAAGATAGGATCTGAACATGGTATAATGAAAAAAAGGCTGAAAGCGATTTGCCGGGACGCAATCTTTAGCATAGGAGATGTGATCATGTTAAAGATACATAATCTTACAGTAAGCGCCAGGGGAGAAGAGATCCTCAAGGGTATTTCCCTGGAAATACCGCGGGGGGAGACGCATATTCTCCTGGGGCCCAACGGCTCGGGGAAGACCACCCTGCTAAAAGCGATCATGGGTATGGGCTCCTTTCAAACTTCTGGCAGCATCATGCTGGATGGAGAAGAGATATCCGGCCTGACCATAGATGAAAGGGCCAGGCGCGGCGTGGGGCTGGCCCTGCAGAGATCGCCCGCCATCCCCGAACTAACGCTGGGCGGGCTGCTAAAGATCATGGGGCAGGATTACGACCCCGCTGCCATGGCCGAGAAAATCGACAGCTTAAATTGCCGCTACCTTTTAAATCGCGGGGTTAACGTCAATTTTTCCGGCGGTGAGATGAAGCGTTCAGAGATGCTGCAGCTTCTGGTGCAGGAGCCCAAGCTGGTTTTGGTCGATGAACCGGAGTCCGGCGTAGACCTGGAAAACATCGTGGTCATCGGAGAAGCCCTGAAACGCTTGCTCAAGCCCTCCCGGGAGAAAGACAAAGAGAGGTCGGGCTTGATTATCACCCATACCGGCCATATTCTCGATTACTTGAATGCCGATAAGGGGCATGTCCTGCTGCATGGCAGGATCATTTGCTCGGGGAATCCCCGGGACCTGTTCGAAGAGATCAGCCGGCACGGTTTTGAAGGGTGCGTCAATTGCCAGAAATGCAGCTGAAAGGGGGCCAATCATGTTAGCGGAAAAAGCAAGGCGGGCTCTGGACAAAAAAGCAGCTTACGGTTCTGATCTGCAGCTTCCACCGGTGGAGCCCCACGGGGAAGAATTAACGGTGGAATCCCTCGACAGTCTGGATAAGCGGCTTAAGGAAGCTTCCCTGCTTTCAGGCTTCAAAACGGATGAAGCGGATCGCTCGGGATCTTTTTTTCAAAAAGACGACACCGTGATTTACCAGAAAGTGCAGGAGGCCTATCGGGGCCAGGTGGAGATTATGAGCATCGAAGCGGCCCTGGCGAAGTACCCCTGGCTCAAGGAATACTACTGGTGCAATGTACCCGTGGATATGGACAAGTATACCGCCCTGGTGGAACTTACGGGCAACGGCGGCTATTTTATTCGCATCCTGCCGGGGGCGCGGGTGGAGCAGCCGATTCAGTCTTGTCTGCTTTTGGACGAGTCCGGGGGCAGCCAGAGGGTGCATAACATCATCGTGGCCGAGGAAGGCTCCTGCGCCCAGATCATAACGGGCTGCACCATTACCCCCGGGGTTAAAGAAGGCTATCACCTGGGGGTATCCGAGTTTTACGTTAAAAAAGGGGCCCACCTGACCTTCACCATGGTTCATAACTGGGCCGAGAATTTTCATGTCAGGCCCCGCACGGGCATAGTGGTTGAAGAAGATGGCACCTTTATCAACAATTATATTTTATTAAAGCCGGTGCGCTCCATTCAGTCTTATCCCCGGGCGGAGCTGCGAGGCGACCGGGCGCGGGCCCGTTTCAATACCATTGTCTACGGGCAGCATGAATCAGAGATTGACCTGGGTTCATGGATTGAGCTAAACGGCAGGGGGACGCGGGGGGAATCGTTAAGCCGGGCCCTGGGGACGGACCGCGCCAGGGTGATGATGCGGGGCAGGCTGACCGCCCGCAGCAACGATGCCCGGGGGCACCTGGAATGCCGCGGGATGCTGTTTTCACGGGAAGCCCAAATGAACGCCGTCCCCGAGCTGTGGGTGGAGGGGGCGCCCCAGGCCGATCTTACCCACGAGGCAGCCGTGGGGCCGGTCAGCGAAGAAGCGGTGGAATACCTGATGAGCCGGGGCTTGAGCCGCGATGATGCGGTCAGCGCGATAATCCAGGGGTTCATGCAGGCGGGCATCCAGGGGCTGCCGCCGGTTTTGAATAAAATGCTTGCCGAGGCCCTGGCGGCCATGTCCAAAGCAGCCCACTAAGGGGCTGTCCCAAAAAGGGCCGCCCCTTTGGGGACAGCCCCGGTTTTAGAAACCCATGTTTACCTTAAGCCGTCTTCTCCCTCTCCCCTCGTGGGAGAGGGCCGGGGAGAGGGGGCGCTTGCGTCATGATCCCCCTCAGCTTAGGGTAGCTTGCCTATTTTCTGTATTCACGGACTCAATGCATAGTGGCGGTTGGGGCCGTCCTAATCCTAAAAGGGCCGCCCCAATTGGCTTATGGAACAGCCCCAACTGCCGCCACAAGGCTGACTCCCATGAACATAAAAACAAGCCGTTAACCAGCTCCCTCCCCCCTCGTGGGGTGAATCGCGCACACACTTGACAACGGGGGGAGAAGAAAAAAGAATGATAACGCGCCGAAAGTCCCCCTTTGGAAAAGGGGGATTTAGGGGGATTTTCAGTATTTGTTTAAGTACGATGTATATTAGAGCTGCCAACCCTCGGTGTAATGTTTAAATCCCCTCTGCCCCCCCTTTATAAAGGGGGGGGATTGGTGGAAAATAGTGAAGTGATTTCTTAAAATGGCAACTAAATATGGAACAACACCCGCGGTGTCAAGTGTGGGTAAAGACTAGCCCTTCGTGGAAGAGGGTCCTGCCGCTGCCGCTCTGCGCCCCGTGAATAGAGAAATCAGTCCGTTAACTGATCCCCTCCCCCCTGGTAGGGGAGGTTCGGGGTGGGGGGCTGCGGCAGGTGAAAGGAGAGGCGAAAAAGCAGGTGTTTTACGGTATAAAGAAAGTCAGAGCCCAAAATGCAGAAGAAAGTTTTTATGCGGGATAAACGGCACCGATGAATATGGCAAGAATAGTTCCAGAAAAAGGAATTTATAATCTAACATCCAATTTCTAACCTCTGATTTCTAAAAAGCCTCCTCTCCCTAACCCTCTCCCGCCGGGGGAGAGGGAACTGCTGCTGCCGCATCGAGCCCCGTGGCTATAGAAACAGGCGGGGTATTAAAACTCCCTCCCCCCTCGTGGGGAGGGCCGGGGCGGGGGGGTGAGGCAGGAGACAGGAAAAACGGAGAAGCAGGCGTTTTATGGTAGAAGGGAATTCAGAACCTAGAAGAAATACTCAGTGTGAAACAATCGCAAGGATTTTTCCTTTAGAAGTGCAGGGCGCAGCGTGCTGCGCCCGCGTGGTTTACACCTGAGCGCAGCGAAGGAACTCCAAGCCGGGCTGCTGCCCGCCATGGGCAATACGGCGGTAATCCTAAAGGTCCAGGAAGCGGCGAAAACGGCGGAGCATTAGTTTAGATTCCAGGATTTAAAAAATCTGCCCGGAGCATATCCAGGGTCACCTCCGGTTTGCCAATAGCCCTCCGGGGCAGGAAGGCGCCGTGGCAGTCGGAGCCCCCGGTGATCATCAGGTTGTTCTTGCGGCAAAAGTCTGTGTAGAAATCGCTTTGGGCCTTATCTGCGGAAGGGTGAAAGCACTCCAGTCCCATCACCCCAAAGCTGATCCACTCTTTCAGCTCTTTTTGATCCATCAGGGCCCCCCCGTGGTACACAGAGGGATGCGCCAGGACTGGGCTCCCGCCTGCGCTCCTGACGGTTTCGATTACCTGGTGCGCTTCCGGCAGCACCGGCTTCGCTTTGCTTTCGACCGCGTGGGTGAAAAATTCTTCCATCCGGTCAATGGCTCCCACGTCCAGCAAAAAATTAATCCCTTTCAACCCGCCGCGGGTCCGGTCATTCTCATACCGGTCGTATTGCTCCAGGGAAAAGGCGCCGGTTAATGCACAAATATAGGCAGTGACCTGACGAAAATATCTCTCCATACTTTGCTGGTTGGCCGCCAGCAGTTCCTGCAAGGCAGCAGATCCGGGGTCAAAGCCATAGGCAAGGACATGGTACTCTTTCTGCTTATGGCAACAGGATATTTCCACTCCCGGAATGAAAGTAAGCCCGTTGTCACAACAGAGCTCTTTCATTTTCAAGGCATTCTCCATGGTGTTGTGGTCGGTGATGGAGAAAACCTCAAGCTTATGCCGGCGGACTTCTTGCAGCAGGATTTGGTTCGTCCAGGTCCCGTCGGAAGCCGTCGTATGCAAGTGCAGGTCTACTTTGATCATCGCACCGGACTCTCCCTTCACCAAGAAACCCGTAATCTTAAGCACCGCTTTTAATCATATCATTAAACGGCCTCTTTTGAAACAGGGCTCAGCCGGCCGGGCCATATTTTGGATAATAATGGATTGACATTTATGGAGGAATATTACTATAATTGCACCAACTAGCTGATCTGGCCTGCGGCCCGATGAAGAGGAGGGGAGACGGGGATTATGCTGTATTTACCATGGGTTGAAAAGGCCCTGGAAAGGCGCGCCGGCACGGCCGGCGGGAAGGTGACCACCCTGTCGGAGGCGGTCCGAAAGTTTATCCGACCCGGCTTCGCCCTGCAGATCGGCTGCGGGCACGGTTATCCCATGGCCCTGCTGTACGAGATCGTCCGGCAGTTCTGGGGCCGCGATCCCGGCTTCACCATCATCACTTACGGAGGCAGCTGCACCAACCTGGTGCCCTTCCTGGTCGGCGGGCTGGTGCAGAAGGTGCTGGCTTCGTACCTGGGCGATGCGTATCCCTTTCCGGCGCCCAACCCCCTGATCCAGAAGGCATTTGCCGAAGGCAAAGTCCAGTTTGAAGAGTGGAGCATGCTTACCCTGACGCAGCGCCTCGCCGCCGGGGCCATGGGGCTGCCCTTTTTCCCCACCCGCTCCCTGGCCGGCAGTTCCCTGGCCCATAACCTGGCCGATTTCACCGTAACTGAAGACCCTTTCAGCGGAGAGCAGATCGGCCTGGTAAAGGCCCTTCATCCAGATGTGAGCCTGGTTCACGGGTGGCTGGCCGATCCGCAAGGAAACACGGTATTGAACATGCCCCTGGTCGGCAGCGCCTACGGCGCTTTGGCCGCCCGCGAGGGCGCCATTGTCACCGTGGAGAAGGTGGTCAGCGCGGCGGAGCTCTCCCGCTCCCGGGAGCATGTCCGCATCCCGGCGGAGGTGGTGCGCGCCGTGGTGGAGGTGCCCTTCGGGGCCCATCCTTCCGGGCACCATCACTTCCCGCAGCGCGGCGAAGAGGGAGGCTACGCCGAGGACCGTCCCTTTATCATGGAGGCCCGCCGGGCCAGCCGCAGCACCGAAACCTACCAGGCCTGGCTGGATGAATGGATCCTAAGCTGCCCCGACCACCGGAGCTACCTGGCCAAGCTCGGCCAGGAGCGGCTCCTGGCGCTGAAAGGAAGGCTCTCCCTCGATGCCTGGCCGCTTCATTTCCTGGAAGTGGCAAGGAGGAATGAGCCGCCGGACGCTCCGCCGGCGACCGCGGCGGAGCAGATGATCGCCCTGGCCGGGCGGGAGATCCAGCGGCTCATTCTCAAGAAGGGCTATCATAGTATCCTGGCCGGGGTCGGCGCTTCGCACCTGGCCAGCTGGATGGCCTACTACAGCCTTCTGGAGCAGGATCGGCAGGTAGCCCTGCTGGCGGAGATTGGGCTTTACGGATTTGTCCCCCTGCCCGGGGATTCCTTTGTTTTTGCCCTGCGCAATTTCCCCACCGGCCGGCTTTATACCGATGTGCTGCATACCCTGGGCTGCTTTGTCTCCGGCAGCTCCGGGTCCTGCCTCGGGGTCCTGGGCGCAGCGCAGGTCGATTGCCGGGGGAACATCAACTCTTCGCAGATTCCCGCCGCTTCGCTCTACCTGGTCGGCTCGGGCGGGGGCAACGATGTGGCCTCGGGCGCAGCCGAAGTTGTGGTGGTGGCCCGGCAGTCGCCGCACCGCTTTGTTGAAAGGGTCCCCTTTATCACCTCGCCCGGGAACAGGGTCACAGCGGTGGTTTCGCAGTACGGGATTTTCCGCAAAGATCCCGCAGACGGCATCCTGAAGCTGTCCGCCTACCTCAAGCGCCCCGGTTTAACCGAAGCGGAGACGGTGCGGGATATAAAGGAGCAGTGCGGCTGGGAGCTGCAGCTTTGGCCCGATCTCGAGGCGATTGCGCCGCCAACGGCGGAAGAGTTGGCGCGGCTGCGCTATCTCGACCCGGAGCGCTACTTTACCCGCTAAATCTGTGCTGCCTGAATGACTGTAGTTTTTGCCTTTGGTTCGCAGAATTCCCGCCGTCCGCATACAAATGCCAGTTCATATATTTATCTCCAATTTTTGCTATCTCGTTTGGATAGCGGAGACGCTGTTTCTGGCAATAACTGTATAGAACTGTCTCAGTTGAGACTGCCTTATTAATGATCCGGTGAATGAAGCGGGCACAGTTCTTGGAGTTCGAGCAGCTTTTTCTTGATGCGCTTGCTTTTTAAAGTCGCAATTGATAAAATGAACACCGGAAAGCCCGTAATTTGCGGGTTTTTCGACACAAGGGAGTAGCAAGCGGCCTGGTGGCGCTCCTGGACTTCAAATCCAGTGGGGGGTGCGATCCATCCCCGGTGGGTTCGATTCCCATCTACTCCCGCCAGACTTATCTAGCAGGGGTTTGGGGGTTTTCTCAAGCCTTTTTGTTTTCAGCTAGAAGGTAGTCAGGTTTAATAATAAAATGCTAACAGATGGGCGGCCTGTTGCTTGATACGAATGGGTAAGATCAATTGAATCACGTCCATGCCTTAGATGGCAAAGGTTATGAAATCAAAATGATTGAGAGGAGGGCGCCTCTCGCAATTATTGTTTACAGTAACACATTAAGTAGAGGCGCTTTCCTTTTCTAAGTTCCATTATGTGAAAGGAATAAACAGCAGACCTGGAGGGCAACGTCAGCTTTAGGATTTTCTATTGACAGAATTAAGTAACCGCGGTTATGCTTAAGTTGGTTGACCAACAAAAATCAGCAAGGAATGACTCCATGGGTCGGACTAACAATGCTTCTCAGCGACAGGAAGAGATTATCTGGGCCCTTTACGACTGTCTCGCCGAAAAGGGCCACGAAAAGGTTACGGTGAAAGAGATCGCCCGGCGCGCCGGCCTCGCCCCCGGCATCATTCACTATTATTTTGACAGCAAGGACCAAATTGTTGTCCGGCTGGCAGAAGCGCTCCTGGAAAAGTACAGCAGCCTTTTGACCGCCGCTATCGCCGGGGCGGCTTCGCCGGAAGAAAAGCTGATCAAGGCCATCGACTGTATCGTCGATCACATGATTCTCGAGCGGACCATTAACCGGGTCTTTTTCAACCTGCTGCAGATGAGCTATGAGCGGGAGGAGCTGGGCCTGGCGGCGCAAAAAATGTTTGAACGATACCGCGGTTTTTTTGAAAATATCTTTGAAGATATGGCCGCCCCCCGGGAGAGAAAGCTGCTGGCCGCAAAGCTGGTGGCGCTCACCGAGGGAATTTCCATCCAGGTCATGGTTGACCCCGGCGCATTTGACCGGGATACTGTGCGCCGCCTGATCATAGAATCATGTAAGAGAAGAATTTAACCGGCTTATTGCTGATTTTTTTTAATATTTAGTTGGTTGTATGACCAACCAAACCCCGGCAGCCTGCCAGATCTTTGCTGAAAGGAGGTGCGGCCATGTAAATAGCAGCCATAAGCCATCACTGCAGCCGGCCCTGTTTCCCGGTTGCGGTGCTTTGTTGAGGAGCGGCGCACAAACATAGTTTTCTCGGTTGGGATGCATCAGATCAGCGCGCCGAAGGCCTGTCATGGCGCGGCGCAAATAGCGCATCAGTCCGGCCTGGGGCCGGCCATGAGGGAAGCGGTTTTGTGTTTCAGGAATTTGCATTACCAAAAGGAGGTTGCATCATGTCCAGAATTACCCTTGAACGGGTGAATGAGCTGTTAAAGCGGGAAGAAGAGCGCTACCATGAAGAGCATCCCCGCTCAAAAGCGCTTTTTAAAGAGGCTCAAAAGAATTTCGTAGCCGGGGTGCCCATGTCCTGGATGCGCATTTGGGCCGGGGGCTTTCCTATCTTTGTGGAGAAAGCGGAAGGAGTTTATATCACCGACGTGGACGGCCACCGCTACCTGGACCTCTGCCTTGGGGACACCGGAGGACTCTGCGGACATGCCAACCCCGCCATTGTTTCAGCCATCCACAAGCAGATGCAGACCAGAGGCACCACGACCCTGCTGCCCACGGAAGATATTCTCTGGGTGGGGCGTGAGCTGGAGCGTCGCTTCAAGCTCCCGTACTGGCAGATCGTTATGTCCGCCAGCGATGCCAACCGCTTTGCCTTGAAAGCGGCGCGGGAATACACCGGCCGGCGCCTGACCCTGGCTATGAACGCCACCTACCACGGATCGGTGGATGAGACCCTGTGCTTTCAAATTGGCGATACCTTGATCAACTACCCCGGCATGATGGGCCCGCTCTTTGAAGATCCATCGGTCATTACACGCATGATCGAGTTCAACGACCTGGAGGCCCTGGAAAAAGCCTTGGCGACAAGGGAGATCGCCTGCCTGATCACCGAGCCGGTAATGACCAATGTGGGCATTATTTTGCCGGAGCCGGGATACCTGGAGGCAATGCGCGAGCTGACCCGTAAGTACGGCACCTGTCTGCTTATTGACGAGACCCATTCCATGTGCGCCGGGCCGCGGGGCTTTTGCGGCGATATGGACCTGGTGCCCGATATTTTCGTGGCGGGCAAATTTATTGCCGGCGGCTACCCGGGCGCCATTCTCGGATTCAACGAAGAGATGGCCTCCTGGTTGGCGCAGCGTGTCCCCTGGCACACCTTCTTCGGATTCGGCGGCACCCTCTCCGGTAATGCCGCGGCCGTAGCCGGGATGCGGGCGGCCCTGGAACACGTGCTGACTGAGGAAAATTTTGCCCGCATGAGCAGCCTCGCTGCAGAGATGGAAGCGGGAATCGCCCGACTGATTGAAAAATACAACCTGGACTGGTACGTGACCCGTATCGGCTGCCGGGTGGAGTTTCGCTTTTCGCCGAAGCCGCCCCGCAGCGGCGGTGAAGCGCTCTTCTCCGATGCACCGTACAACGAAGTCGATATAATCAGCGAAGGCTTGACCGGCCCCCTGGAGGCGCTGGTCCACCTTTACTGCGCCAACCGGGGAGTGCTGCTCACGCCCATCCACGAGATGGCGCTGGTGGGGCCCACCGCCACCGCGGACGATGTGCAGCTTTACGTTTCCATCCTCGAAGAGATGCTGCAGGAGCTAACCGCCTAGCGAATGAAATTTGCCGGTATACCTGGAGGGGGAAGCTGTCTCAAACGCAGCTTCCCCCTCCGGTTTTTAGCAAGGCGCCGCGAGACTCTGCGTGGCAGCGGCAGTTCCCTCTCCTCCGGCTAGAGAGGGGGAAATCGCAAGGATAAGTGCTGCATACGGTGCGATGAATCCCCCGGTACTCCTCCACAAGAGGGAAAAGTGAACCGGCAAACTGTAACTTCTTAGCCGAAATGAAGGCGATTCCTAAAACTTCACCCCCACCCCACCCTCCTCCATCAAGGGGGAGGGAGAGATCCTGTTTACTCAACCAGGGCAGGAGCCCGGCTGTTCCCTCTCCCCCGGTGGGTTGATCCTGGCACACACCTGACACCGGGATAGAGAAAAAAAGAATGATCACGCGCTGAAAGTCCCCCTTTTCTAAAGGGGGATTTAGGGGGATTTTCAGTATTGTTAAAACACGATGTAAATTATAGCTGCCAACCCTGGTGTTCTGATTAAATCCCCCCTGACCCCCCTTTGTAAAGGGGGGATTGGTAAAAACTTTTTCTGCATTTTGGGCTCTGACTTTCTTTATCCCGTAAAACACCTGCTTTTACGCCGCTCCTGTCTCCTGCCGCACGCCCCCCCACCCCAGCCCTCCCCCCACGAGGGGGGAGGGTGCCGGTCAACGGCCTGTTTTCTCATTCACGGGGTTCAGTGCGGCGACGGCAGTTCCCTCTCCCCCGGTGGGAGAGGGTCAGGGAGAGGGGGAAAGGATGCAAAAATCCTTTCCCCGGCTTGCCTGGAAGTTGGCCCGGTGATAGAATATTAGTGTCGTGTTTTCGGAAAAGGCGAGGGGGAGCTGCTTTCCTTCTCGTCTTTGCTGTGCAAATAGATATTTTGAGGTGGATCGTGAGGAAGCTATTTCGCCGAAACCGGGTTGAACCAGCCCCGCAAATAATTCTACGGCCACGCCTTGTGGGCAACGGAGACTACCGTCCGGTTTTAAGCATCCTTATCCTGGCCTGGCCGGTAGTGCTGGAGATGGCGCTGCACACCTTTGTTTGGATTTTTGATACAGCCATGGTAATGCGCCTCGGCGCCCGGGAGACATCGGCCGTTGAGTACGGGGCGATCATCGCATACAGCATGATGCATGTTTTAGGTGCTCTGGGTATCGGGGCCAACGCGCTGGTGGCCCGCTATACCGGCGCCGGGGAAATGAACAAGGCAGCCCGCACCGGGGGGCAAGCCCTCTCCCTGGGGTTGATTATCACCGCCTGTTACCTGGTGGTAGGATATTTTGTGGGAAAGCCTTTCTTTAACTGGATTATCAAGGATGCGATTACTGTAGAATTAACAATAGACTATTATTATACGACCCTTTTGAGCGGGGGCTTTATGTTTCTGCCAATCCTGGTGGCCAACGGTATTATTCGCGGTACCGGCAATACCTGGGTGCCCATGCTCATCGCCCTGGTGGCAAACATCTATAACATTATCGGTGACTATATCCTTATTTTCGGTAATTTTGGCTTTCCGGCAATGGGTGTGCGGGGGGCGGCGCTGGCTACCGGTTCGGCCCAGCTGCTGGGGGCGATTCTTTCGCTGGGATACCTGTTTTGGCAAAAAGGGAAGCTGCCTTTTAACTTATCGTGCATGTTTCCTTTAAAGGCGGATGAGATCCGGCAGGTGCTCCGTTTAAGCCTCCCCGCCGGGGCGGAAGAGTTGACCCAAAGCGGCAGCAGGCTGATAACCTCAACCTGGCTTACCGCCCTGGGGCCGATTGCCTTTGCTGCCAACGCGGCGGCCATTGCCGCGGAATCCTTCTCGTTTATGCCCGGCCAAGCCTTTGCCATTTCCGCCACAACCCTGGTAGGACAACGCCTCGGCGCGGGTTATCCCAACCAGGCCAAGGTAACGGGCTACTGGGCTGTGGCTATGGGGACGGCGCTGATGAGCATGATCGGCATGATCTTTCTTTTCTTCCCCTACGCGATCATGGGCCTTTTCAACCCGCCGGAACCGGAAGTGTTGCGCTGGGGAGTGCTTTGCCTGCAGATAGCGGCGGCAGAGCAGCCTTTTGTGGCTGTGACCATGGCTTTTTCCGGTGCGCTGAAAGGAACCGGCGACACTCAGGGGCCGTTCCAGATCGGACTGATCAGCAACCTCCTGGTGCGGCTGCCCCTAATTTATGCCGTGGTCTATGTGTTTGAACTCAGTATTTCTTATGTTTGGTGGGTGACGGCACTGCAGTATGCCGTCAGCTCCTTGCTGCTGTATCTACGCTACCGGCGTAAAGATTGGAAGAGTCTGGCCTACCGGTCTGCTCCTGCAGCAACGGTCCTGTTGAACCAGGAGGCTGAAGCGTAAAGTTCCCTCTCCCCTGGCGGGAGAGGGTTAGGGAGAGGGGGCGCTGGCCGAACAGCCTGAGTAGCTATTAAAGCAATTGTAAACCATGCGGGCGCAGCACGCTGCGCCCTTACAATTTTATAAGCAATCCTTGTGACTGTTTTACGCTGTTTTTCTTCTGAATGCCGAATTCTGTATTCTGGCTTCTGCCCCTCGATGTCAACCTGTTGGTTAATGATCCCCCCACCCCGGCCCTCCCCCGCCAGGGGGGAGGGTGCCGGTTAACGGCCTGTTTTCTGTATTCACGGCGCTCAGCGTGGCATCGGAATTTCCCTCTCCCCCGGTGGGAGAGGGTTAGGGAGAGGGGGAAAGGAAGCCTGATGACCTGTCGTGGGCCGGAGAAAGGAACACCCCCCCACCCCGACCCTCCCCCACGAAGAGGGGGAGGGTCGGGGTGGGGTCCCGGCGCTACATTTCTTTTTGGCGGTTTTCTCCGACCAGCCTGATCATACCCTCGACCAGCAGGTACCAGGCCAGAAGGGCGGCCGCATAGAGCAAAACAGTTCCCACTTTTTGCAATTTGGGGGACGTCCAGGCTTTTCCGAACAGGAGCAAGAAAAAGCCGAGCAAGAGGATGAAGAATTCAAGGCGGTTAAAAGAACTGGGCCGGAAGTTGGCCGCCCCCATGGTGATGGTTAGGGCCCGCTCGCTTTTTCCTTTGACCGCGATGCGGGAAGCCCGCAGGCGGTCGATAATCATTACGCCCAGCTGGGGAACTGCAATAAGAACAATGAACAAAATAGGAAGAAGGCCGTTAATCAGGGCCAGTACGCCTGTCCAGGCTCCCAGGAACCAGTCTGTGGCATGATCGAGATAAGCTCCGGTACGGGAAAATTGCTGGCGCGCCCGGGCGAGGATGCCGTCAATAAAATCTGTAACCGCGGCGATAACCAGGACCCAGGTTTGGTAGTGGAGGGGGCTGCCGGCAAGATAGAGGACTATGGCCAGGCATACCAGTAAAAAACGGGAAAAAGTGATATGATTGGGTTTGATCCAAGACGGAAACAGGAACAGGAGCAGCGGCCCCAGGATGCGGTCGCGGGTCTTTTCTTCAAGGTCGGTGATTCTATCCACTGTCTTCAACGCTTCACCTACTTTCATTAAGAATGTAGGGCCCGTTAACTGCCAGTTCAATCACCTCCTTCGCTTTTTAGACTTACTATGTTGTATTCATCACCTCGCAGCACCATGCCTTTTTTTACCTTTTACTTCTCTAACCTGACTGAATAATCCTGTAAATTTTTGATAGATCAATCAACATATGCACACCTGATTTAATTATAGAGCATCCGAGCGGGGATGTCATCAGCACTGTGCCCTTTGCCCCAATACAGGCCTTAATTGACAGGCCGCCAGCTGTCTTTCCAGCGGGCGGCGGAGGATAATAAAGGAATATGCAGAAAATACATAGAATAATTCAACAGTAATCATAGTAGAGAGGTGAATCGCGCATGCAAAGCAGACGCGGCAAAGGGCTTCCCGGCGGAAATGATTGGTGGAAAAGGGCGGTTTTCTACCAGATCTATCCCCGCAGCTTCATGGACAGCAATGGGGACGGCATCGGCGATCTGCCGGGAATCATCTCCAAGCTGGATTATCTCAACGACGGCACGCCCGGTTCCCTCGGCATCGATGCGATCTGGTTCAGCCCCTTTTACCCCAGCCCGGACCGCGATTTCGGCTACGATGTGGCCGACTACTGCGATATTGACCCCCGTTACGGCACCCTGGCGGACTTTGACCGCCTGGTGGAAGAGTGCCACCGCCGCAATATCCGGGTAATGCTTGACCTGGTGGTTAATCACACCTCCAGTGAGCACCCCTGGTTTAAAGAATCACGCTCATCGCGGGACAATCCCAAAAGGGACTGGTACATCTGGCGCGATGGCCGCGGGCCCAAAAACAAGCCGCCCAACAACTGGCGCAATAACTTTTACGGGCCGGCCTGGACCTGGGATGAGCAAACCGGGCAGTACTACCTTCATTCATTCCTTAAAGATCAGCCCGATTTAAATTGGGCCAACCCTGAAGTGCGGCAGGCCATATTCAAGGTGATCCGGTTTTGGCTGGAGCGCGGCGCTGACGGCTTCAGGCTGGATGTGGCCCATCATTACTACAAAGATGAGCAGCTGCGCGACAATCCTCCTTTTTATAAACGGGAAAAGAGGACAGGGGGCATGGCTTCACGCGATCGCACCCTGGAAATAAATCTTTACTACACACTGGGGTTGCCGGAATTCCAGGTCAAGAAATATAACCAGCACCACCCGGAAACACATCGCATCTTGAAAGAGTTTCGCAAAATATTGGACCAGTATCCGGGCAGCACCAGCGTGGGGGAGGTTATCGGCGACTCTCCGGAAACGGTGGCGGCATACTATGGTTCCGGCACCGACGAACTGCACATGAATTTCTATTTTGACCTGATGCACTGCCGTTGGAGGGCAGGCGCCTTTCGCCGCTGCGTGGAACTCTGGGAAAAAACGCTCCCGCCGGAAGCCTGGCCGGCTTATACTTTCAGTAATCATGATGTGATGCGCGCGATCAGCCGCTACGACCGGGGCGGGCGGGGCGACGCCCGGGCCAGATTATTGGCCCTGATGCTGCTGACCCTGCGAGGCACACCCTTTATCTACTACGGCGAAGAGATCGGGATGAAAGACCCCAAGTTTCCAAGGCACTTGCTGCAGGACCCGGTGGGGTTGAAGTGGTATCCCTTTCACCGGGGCCGGGACGGGGCGAGGACACCCATGCAGTGGAACGACGGCCATGCGGGGGGATTTACCTCCGGCCGGCCCTGGCTGCCGGTTGGCCCCGAGCTCGAAAAACGCAACGTTGCCACCCAGGAGAAGGACAGCGCTTCCCTGCTCAATTTTTACAAAAAATTGATCTGGCTGCGCAAAGAACAGTCTGCCCTGCAGGAAGGTTCTTACCGCAGTCTTACCGGGGCGGCCAACCCGGAGGAAGTGTTTGTCTATCTCCGGGAGCTGGCTGAAAGCAAGTTGGCCGTTGCTTTAAATTTCACCACCCGGCCCCGCCCGGTGAACCTGGCTCCCGAATTTACGGCGGCAAGGCTGCTTCTATCCACCGACCCGTCCCGCGGCGCGGAAGATACAGGTGCACAACTGGTTTTAGGCCCCGAGGAAGGGGTGCTGCTGGAGGTTGAACCGGCCTAGTGCCGTG
>JAKOVL010000150.1 GCA_029782095.1 Bacillota bacterium
GATGATTAATGATGATTAGGAGGGATAAACATGAAGAAGTCCGTATATGGCTTCATTCCGGAATCAGTTCACCGTGAGTTCAAGGCCAGATTGGCCATCTCGGGCCAAACTGTGCAACAGTTCATTGAAATGGCTGTTGCACAGTACCTTAGGGGCCAACAGCATTGGCAGGAGTTGCCCGTCGAGGTAGCTCTGGCCGTCGAGAACGGCCTGGGTGACGGCCAAATTGTTTACAAAGGCCAGGGCTACATGTTGGCCGTAATCGCCAGCGACGGCGACGGCCCCAGCGCCGCAGCCTATTGCTGGCGAGATGGGTATCCGGCGCAACTCGCCACCGGTTCCCAGGAAACTATTCGGGAACTGGTCGAGGAAGAAATCCGCGGCTGGGATACTTCCCAGCCGGTAAAGGACGAAGCGGTTAATAAGCTGCATCAAATACTAAGTGACTGAATTAAAATCAAAAGCAGACCTGCACTTACAGCAGGTCTGTTTTGATATCTTCATCCTTATCCTCTCCCTCCAGGGCCGACCTCCTCAGCACCACCATCCGAGCACTCTTGCCCCCATAATGCACTTTTTTAGTCATCCTCCTGTCACTCTCGGCATCGATCCAGCCCCGTTCTCTCCACACCCGCAAAATCGGGTCACTCTCAAACCCCTGCCCCTCCAGTATCTCCTTAAGTTTATGGGGGTAAAACCCAATCCATTCCCAATCATCTCCACTATCCCACCGGCCAGCATAAGCGACAGCATTGCTGCTGCCATACAACCCGCCTGGCTCTCGGCCAAGGAAAAACCTCTCATTAGCCTGTGCCCAGCTGTAGACCATGGCCAAGGCTGCGCCGGCTCTGTCCCCTTCCTCCGCCTCGCGGATTAGCGCCTCCCACACCTCCTCCACTGGGTCCCTAAAGTCCCAGGGGAGCCGTAGTGCCTCATGAGCGATATCAGCCACAACCAACAACACCGCAAAATAGGCCGCCAGGCGGCCGGCAATCGAGTTCCCGTTGCTTCGGTCCAGGTAGTCCTTTTGAGCCGCTTGATAGCCTGCCCGGAGC
>JAKOVL010000177.1 GCA_029782095.1 Bacillota bacterium
GCGCCTTCCGTTTCATTACCTGGTCTAATAATGTCTCCGCATCATAGATGCCTTGATAGATGCTCGTGTTAAAGAAATCATCATAGGCCACCCTGCAGGCCATAACCGAAACCGCCCAGTGCCCTTCAATATTTTTTTGCACTAAAACCCTTATGTCGAAAAAACAGTTATCTACCTGAATGGAGCGGATTCCTTTCTGCAATATAAATTGCTGGTTACCAAGTAAAGGATTTATTTTTACCCGAATATCTTCGTTTTCCCAACTAATGATACTTGGAGCTATGCTGTGTGATGAGATTAATATATCGCTGTCTACCAGTTCCAGCCGGTATACTTTTTTCCCTATATGCCCGTACACAGGCTTCAAATACAACAGCTTCCAGGATGCCAATAGAGCGGGTATCATATTTGCATCATACAAAAAAGTGTCCGGCAGGTTTCTTTTTACCCCCGATTGTTTAAGCAGAGTATAAACAACCCATTTATTCAGCCGAGTTATGGTATTAAAGCACCTGGTTCCCCTTAATGCGCCGGCTGTATTAAATATATTTGCGGTTTTATTATAACAGCGGTTGTACACCGCGCCGGGAAGCGGCAGCACTGTTTCTTGGAAGCCCTCCTCTGTTTCAATAATACCGGTAACAGTTTTACCCCGTATGGACACAGCGGCGGGCGTAAATGAACACAGTTGCAGTTTTAAATCTTCTCCGCAAAATTGCCGGTACAATTTGAGGATTTTTTTTCTGTCTTTTTTTCGCTTAACCATAATTCCAATCAACGGCGAGTGTTTCAAATCCTGAACCTCCGCATTATTGCTGTAATATTATACCTGGGATATACGAAAAATGTACCCGGAGCATCTCTGCTTTTTATAGCTTACAAGGCTCACTAAATGATATATTGCCGCATATATTGGCAATATAATAAAAGAAAGGATGTGAACTCACTTGGGTCAGATTCCCGGCCCCCCCGGTCCTCCCGGCCCCCCTGGTCCTCCCGGCCCGGGTGCAATAATTCCTTTTGCGTCGGGGCCGCTGGTTACAATCACAACGGTATTAGGCGGCCTGGCCGGCACTCAGGCTTTGCTAGGGTTTGGCAGTAATGAATCAGCCGTCTTAGTCGGTGGTGTCATTGATACTACCGCTCTTAACAATGTTGCTTTCTCCGTGCCAAGAGACGGAATAATCACATCGATTGCCGCCTTTTTTAGTGTCGGTGCAGCCGTAAGCCTGGTTGGATCCGAAGTGACTATTTCAGCTCAGCTTTATAGCTCGGATACCCCCGATAATACTTTTGCTCCGATTCCAGGCGCGGTAGTAGACCTAGATCCGCCCCTGACAGGGCTAATTAATATTGGTGCTATTGCGGTCCTGAAAAAGAGGCGGCACCCCCTTCTCGGGGGCGCCGCCATGAATTATGGCTTTATCCGCTGTGGTTCCCAGCCGAGCCACTTCTGTGGTTAACTGCCATTTGGCGGCGGCCCGGTCCGGTAAGGCAGTATGGCTGCCTTTGTAACACGGCGATTGCCTGTTCATTTAATCCCGCCATGATTCATTCCGGGTGCTGGCAGCCTTCAGGCGGGCTAAATTTCTCGCTAAAGCCAGTTCCGCCCGGGCCACATCCAAACCGGGGGGGCGCTCGCGAAGGCGCTTTGC
This sequence comes from Bacillota bacterium, assembly GCA_029782095.1. Classification (GTDB taxonomy): domain Bacteria; phylum Bacillota; class Dethiobacteria; order DTU022; family DTU022; genus JAKPEE01. The sequence goes on from JAKOVL010000177.1 coordinate 1,656, forward strand.
CGCCCTATCCCTGGATTGCCGCGCCCTTTCGACATCAATTTCCGCAGCCGTTTCGGCTGTATCAGCCAGAATGATCACCTTATCAGGGCCTGCTTCCATAAAGCCCCCTGAAACAGCCAGGCAATCCTTTCCGCCGCAAATTTTCCGGTAATAGACCACGCCGGGCTTTATCGTAGTCAGAAGGGGGGCGTGACCGGGCAGAACGCCCAGGTAGCCTTCCGTCCCCGGAGCGACAACACTTACCACTTCCTCCGACAGTACTTTTCTTTGAGGAGTAACAACCGCTAGTCTGAGCGTACGCATCAGGCCATCTCCTGTCCTCTCTTTACTACCTCATCGATGCTGCCCGCCATGTAGAAGGCTTGCTCCGGCAGGTGGTCGTAGCAGCCGTCGAGGATCTCTCTAAACCCCCTGATGGTCTCTTTTAAAGGCACGTAGGTTCCCGGTCTGCCGGTAAAAGCTTCGGCCACATGGAAGGGCTGCGAGAGGAACCGCTGAATCTTGCGGGCCCGGGCTACGATGAGCTTATCTTCGTCGGAAAGCTCCTCGATGCCTAGAATGGCGATAATGTCCTGGAGCTCTTTGTAACGCTGCAGGATGCGCTGGACACCGCGGCTGACCTGATAATGCTCTTCTCCGACGATATTGGGATCAAGAAGGTGCGAAGAAGAATCCAAAGGGTCCACCGCGGGGTAAATGCCCAGCTCCGCCAGCTGCCGCGAAAGGACAATGGTGCCGTCTAAATGGGCGAAGGTAGTAGCAGGGGCTGGGTCAGTCAAATCATCGGCCGGAACGTAGATGGCCTGGACCGACGTGATGGAACCGCTCTTTGTTGAAGTAATGCGTTCCTGCAAGTCACCCATCTCGGTGGCCAGGGTCGGCTGGTAACCGACAGCGGAGGGCATGCGGCCCAGCAAAGCCGAGACTTCGGAGCCGGCCTGGACGAAGCGGAATATATTATCGATAAAAAGAAGAACATCCTGGCCTTCCTTATCCCGGAAATATTCCGCATAGGTTAATCCGGTCAACCCCACCCGCAGCCTGGCCCCGGGAGGTTCGTTCATCTGGCCAAAAACGAGAACGGTTTTGTCCAGCACTCCGGAATCGGTCATCTCCCGGTACAGTTCGTTGCCTTCCCTGGTCCGCTCACCCACCCCGGCAAAGACGGAATAACCTCCATGCTCATAAGCAATATTACGGATGAGCTCCATAATTAAGACTGTCTTCCCTACCCCGGCCCCGCCGAAAAGGCCCATCTTTCCTCCTTTAGGCAGGGGAGCCAGCAAGTCCAATACTTTTAAACCTGTCTCCAGGATCTCCGTGGAAGGCTTTAGTTCTTCAAAGGAAGGAGGCTTGCGGTGAATGGGCCACCATTCTTTTGCCTCGATAGGACCCTTTTCATCTATAGGCTCGCCCAGGACGTTGAACAGTCTGCCCAGGGTAGAAGGACCGACCGGTACGGTGATGGGAGAACCCGTATCCACGGCTTTCATTCCCACTTGCAAGCCGTCGGTAGAAGCCAGGGCTACGCAGCGGACCAGATTTTGTCCCAGGTGCTGCATTACTTCCATGGTCAGATTGATGTTATTCTCCTTGATGGTTATAGCGTTGTACAGGTTGGGTAGTTTCCCTTCAAGAAACTCTATATCCACTACCGGCCCGATTACCTGCACCACTATTCCTACATTCATTTTTTATCTCCCCTCTACTACCAGTCTTTTAAAGCTTCGGCGCCGGTGGCGACCTCCAGTATTTCCGTCGTAATGGCCGACTGGCGGGCTTTGTTAAATAACAGGGTCAACTTTTCAATCATCTCGCCGGCGTTTCTGGTAGCTCCATCCATGGCGATCATACTGGCGCTATGCTCACTGGCTTTTGCTTCTAGCAAGGCCTGGTATACTTTCATCTCACAGTAACGGGGCAAGAGGGCGGACAAGATAACGGCTGGATCAGGCTCAAAAATATAGTCAGCATCTACAGCATCTTCAGGGGAAGGGGTTTCTATAGGCAAAAGCCGGTCTACCAGGGGGGCAAAATGAAGGGCTGAATAAAAGCGGGCATAAATCAGGTTTATTTCATCGAGCTGCCCCTGTAGAAATAATTCCATTAGCTGCCGGGCCAACTCTCCGGCCTGGGATACGTCGAAGTCGTCCTTAATGTCTAAAACGTTTTTTAAAATCTTCACCGGTCGCTGCCGAAAATACCGGTACCCCTTGCGGCCAATGGTCACTAAAACAGCCGGTCTTTCCTCTTGGGCCAAACAACTTTCGGCCAGATGGATCAGGCTGGAGTTGTAAGCTCCGGATAGGCCCCGATCCCCGGTGATTAAAACATAGCCGACGGTTTTAACTTCACGGGGAGCTGCCAGCGGAAATTCTCGGGCATCCGCCACCCCTGCCAGACGCTCCGCCACCTCGGCCAGCTTTAGGGCGTAGGGCCGCGCTGCCAGTACTCGATATTGCGCACGGCGCATCTTGGCGGACGCTACCATTTGCATAGCCTTAGTGACGTGCTGGATATTGGTCACAGCCCGAATACGCCGTTTGATATCTCTAACACTGGACAAGAATTCCACCGCCTTTGTTTTCCGCTAATTGCGCCGGTTCGCCGGCAAGTGTGATCTGGCGGGCGCGGACAGGCGCAGTCTTAACAGGCTGCCTCATCAACACTAACAACGAAGTTTTCTTTAAATTCAGCCAGGCTCTTTTGCAAGTGCTTTTCCATTTCTTCATCCAGCGTTTTCTTTTCCCTAATGTCATTCAGCAAAAAAGCATAGTTGCTGCGCAGGAATTGGAGGTATTCCTGCTCAAAGAGCCTGACCTTTTCAACCGGCAAGTCATCAAGATAATTGTTTACCCCGGCGTAAATGACCGCTATTTGCTCTTCCACAGGCATGGGCTGGTACTGGGGCTGTTTTAACAGTTCCATCAATCGTTCACCCCTGGATATTCTCTCCTGGGTCGCTTTATCCAGCTCCGTGCCGAACTGGGCGAAGGCAGCCAGTTCTTGGTACTGGGCCAGGTCCAACCTTAAATGGCCCGCCACCTGTTTCATGGCCTTTATTTGTGCGGCTCCCCCAACCCGGGAAACAGAAAGTCCTACGTTTATGGCCGGGCGCTGGCCTGCGTAAAAAAGATCTGCCTCGAGATAAATCTGGCCATCGGTTATGGAAATAACGTTAGTAGGAATATAAGCGGCCACGTCTCCGGCCTGGGTTTCAATAATCGGCAAAGCTGTGAGCGAGCCTCCGCCCAGCTCCTCGCTCAGGCGGGCCGCTCTCTCCAGTAAGCGGGAATGAAGGTAAAAAATATCCCCGGGATAGGCTTCCCGTCCCGGCGGTCTTCGTAAAAGCAGGGATAGTTCACGGTAAGCCACGGCATGTTTTGAAAGGTCATCATAAACAATCAGGACATCCCGGTGTTGTTCATACATGAAATATTCGCCGATGGCACAGCCGGCATAGGGAGCCAAATACAGAAGGGGTGCCGGCTCCCCGGCATTGGCTACCACAACCGTGGTGTATTCCATAGCGCCTGTTTCTTCTAACTTTTGAATAACGCCGGCCACGGTGGAAGCCTTTTGTCCGATGGCCACGTAGATACAGATCACATCCTGATCCTTTTGGTTAATAATTGTATCTACGGCAATGGCGGTTTTGCCTATTTGACGGTCTCCGATGATCAGCTCCCGCTGCCCCCGGCCAATGGGGAGCATGGCATCAATGGCTTTAATCCCTGTTTGCAGCGGGGTGTTTACCGGCTGCCGCTGCACTACCCCGGGGGCGGGGGATTCCGCCGGCCTGAACTTGTCGGTCTGAATCGGCCCTTTACCGTCCAGCGGCTGGCCCACCGGGTTAATCACCCTGCCTTTGAGCGCATCGCCTACCGGAACCTCCATAATGCGGAAGGTGCGCTTTACTTCGTCTCCTTCTTTGATGTGCTCGTATGGGCCTAAAATCACCGCCCCGACGCTATTTTCCTCGAGGTTTAAAGCCATACCGAAAACTTCCCCGGGAAATTCCAAAAGCTCGCCGGCCATGACTTTTTTTAATTGAACCCGGGCAATGCCGTCGCCCACAAAGGTAACCACGCCTTTGTTGGCCACTTCGGCTTTTAGCTCAAGGCTTTCAATTTGTTGCATTAAAAAGCGAGTTATTTCTTCTAATTTGATATCCAAGAAATATCACACCTTTTGTAGTCTCCTACTGTCTTGCCGGTCAGACTGATTTTATGTGGGTGCAGATGCTTTCCAGCTTATGCCTCACGCTGGCGTCAATAACCCGATCTCCCCATCGTAAAACGAGCCCTCCCAGCACCTTCGGATCAACCTTAATTTGCAAGCGGATATTCTTTCCGGTAAAAGCGCTCAACCTTTTCTCCAGCTCCGACACCAGAGTGGGAGAAAGAGGAGTAGCGACGGTTACTTCTAAATATTCCCTGTTTTTTGCTTGATCCAGGAGAAGCTGGTACTCGTCAGCTACGGCAACTATTGTTTCTTCGGTGGTTCTGCCTGCAAGCCGGGGGATAAGCGCCTTTAAAGCTCTCTCTTTATCTTCGGGGGTAAGGAGCTGTTGCTGAAGTATCCGCTGCAACTCGGCGTCTTCTTCAAGTCTTTTTTTCAAAGAGTCAAGCTTTACTCCCACTTCATCTTCCTGCCCCCATTTTTGGGCAGCTGAGAAGAGGGCTTCGGCATAAGATCGCGCGACTCTGCTTTGGCTCACTGTAGCCTTTCCACCTCCGCCAAGGCCTCTCTGATTAAATGCTCCTGATCGCCGGCGGAGAGGTTGCGCGCCAGAATTTTAGTTGTCGCCATCAGGATGAGATCTGCCGCCTGGCTGCGTATATTGTCCATGGCCGCCTTTTTCTCTTTTTCAATATCCCGGCGCGCCTGTTCAAGGATCCGGTCTGCCTCCTGCTTAGCCTGGGCTAGTATCTCCTGGCGGGTTGTCTCGGACAGCTTAGTGGCCTGCTCTAAGATGGCCTGGGCTTCCTGGTGGGCCTGGTCGATTTGTTGCTGATACGAAGTCAGCGCTTCCTCCGCCTTCTCCCTGGCCGCTGCCGCCTCCTTGAGATTTTCTTCAATTTTTTCTTCCCGGTTTGTGAGAGCTTTCACAACAGGTTTCCATAAAAGAAAGTATAAGGCAGACAAGATGATTATTATATTGATTGCTTGCAATAAAAAAGTCCACGGATCAAAACCCAATGCTTCGATAATGGCTTCCATCACGCCACCCCCTTATATAGTCGGGACGGGTAGCTCGTTGACTGCTCCGCCCCGGTAATCTTATATTTTCGTCCATAAAAGGATGGCTACCACAAAGGAAAACAGCGTCAGCGCTTCCATAAAGGCCAGCGCTAAGATAAGGGTGGTACGAATATCCCCGCTAGCCTCAGGCTGCCTGGCAATTCCCTCCATGGCAGCCTTTGTGGCGATGCCCTGTGAAAAAGCTGAGCTCAACGCAGCTACAACAATGGCTAAAGTGACACTAAGATATTCCATTTACTTTTACCTCCTAAAATAGTTAATGCCCTTTAACAACATTGGATATATAGATCACTGTCAGCAAAGAAAACACAAAGGCCTGAATGATACCCATAATGATCCCCAAAAACATCACCGGAACGGGGCATAATACTGGCACCATCAGGAACAGGACCGTGACCACCGTCTTTTCGCCGAACATGTTGGCAAAAAGACGAAGGGAAAGGGAGACTGGTTTCACCAGCTCTTCCAGCAAGTTTAAAGGAAACATAAACGGATTGGGCTGGAAATAGTGACTGAGATACCCTTTCCACCCTTTCTTTTTAATGCCGATAAACTGAACGAGGGCAATCGTTACTACAGCAAAGGCCAGCGTTGTAGAAAGATCGGTGGTAGGCGGTTTCATATTGGGTATAAACCAGGAAAGGTTTAGAAAAAGGATGAAGATAAAAAGGGTGCCTACCAGAGGTAGATACTTGCGCCCTTCCCTGCCCATGTTTTCTTCGAGAAGATTATGAAAAAATTCTGCCACCATTTCCGGCAGGTGCTGGGCTCCCCGGGGCACAGTGCCCAGGCGCCTGGTGAGAAGGTAGGCCAGGGGAAGCAAAATGGCCATAATAACCCAGGTGTTGACCACGGTGGAGGTTATGCGCACAGGTCCCAGGTAAAATATAACGGATGGCCTTATGTGCTCCAACACTTCCTGCAGCGCATGCAAGTCCAATTATGCCTTCCCTCCTTTCTTTACCATAGTATATAAAGCCTGTCCCGTATAAGCCATAACCTGTAGCAGAAGACCGGTCAATACCCCGAAAAGAAAAGTTTCTCCTCCTAAAATAGAAAGCCCTAGAAGGGTAAGGCTGGCGATTAGTCTGAGGAGCGAACGAGTGAGCAGCTTGGCAGTTGCCCGTCGAGGCGGCAGGCCTTCCAGGCTGGATAGGGCCGCTATCTGCCACCGGTGAAGCAGCCAGGCTATAGGTGTAGCGAGAGCTACCCCTAAAGCATAAATATGATAACCCAATAATAACGCAATGGTCACAGCTGCTGCGCCCATTACCGCCATTGTTTTTCCTGTTGCGGCAGTACTATTATAATCGGGCATCTTCATTTAATCCCTTTGCCAGTTTGACTTGTTACATATTTAACATTCATCAAAAATGTTAAAAATCCTGCTTTACTTGTCAGGGTATTTAATAAAAAAATCCAGTTTGTAACAACGGCGAACCATAGAAACATAAGCGAAAAGTGATTGCCTGCCGCACTCTGATTACTATAATAATAGGCATAAATACGGATCGGAGAGAATATTCTGAAAACAAAGCCGCTAAGCGGGGCGCAATGACGATTTTGTGAATAGCTAAACTAGGAAAACAAGTTGACTTTTCCTGGCCTGAAATACTATAATATAGTGTCAGACGATTGGTAATTGTATATCATCTTGCAGCTGTTTCTAGAATAGTGCCGCCAGGATAAGCCTTTGCTTTTGCTGTTCACCCAAGAAACCAGGCCGCACCACCTTTAGCCAGAAAAGCTTTCTACATTATTATTGTAGCGCGGGAATTGCTCATCCTGCGGCTCTTGAGAGATTGAGAGGATTTTGATTGAGAGCAAACAGTGGTGAAGGAGATAAGCTTATGGGAAAACTAAGACGGCGCTGTCTTTTCTGTGCCCGGACTTTTGAAAGTGAAGCCCCGGAGGAAACGGTTTCGGTATTACCCGGTGAAACTCCTGGAGGAAAATCAATCTGTCCTATCTGTGAAGCGAGAATAAAAAAAGAAGCCGAAGACTCCTGGAAAGAACCCAAACCCATGTAAGGGCCTATGGGCCAGGAAGTGTTTATGGCGGCTTAATCGTACTTCTCTGGGCATGGTGTTGCCTGGAGGAGCGGATAATGCCATGGGCGGTCACCGCGGTTATGACCACTACTCCGCCGGCTATGGTCCACAGCCCGGGCCGCTCACCGATAGCTAAGAAAACCCAGACTGGATTGAGTAGCGGCTCAATGATCGGTATAAGCACCGCTTCAAGGGCGGTAACGTGTTTTATGGCGATGGAGTAGATGAAATATGGGAGGGCCAGTTGAACCAGGCCCAGGAGGGCCAGGGGGATCCAGCCCCTGGCCTCCGGTGGAGAGTCGAACATGAACGGCAGGCAGATCAGGGCAGTCAGTGCATTTCCGATAAGTACAGTTTCCATGGGAGAACCGTCTTTCTGCCGGCGCATGCACAGAATAAATAGCCCAAAAGAGGCCCCGCTTAAAACGCCGCAGCTGTTTCCCCAAAAAGTCCCCAACTGAAGATCTTCCACAAAGAAAAGGAGCATTCCGCCGATTGCCAGCGCCACAATGATCCAGTCGAAGCGAGTCGTGCGCTCTTTGACGAACCAGTAGCTTAGCAGGGCCACATAAATGGGGGCGGTATACTGCAATAATATGGCATTGGCAGCTGTGGTAAGCTTTGTGGCCACCACAAAAAAAGTAACAGTGCCGACGTAGGCCACGGCGCCGCCCAGCTGGTTGGCTGACCAATTGAAGCGGAGGCGGCGGCCGGCCATCAGGTACATGGCCGGCCCGGCAATGGCGCTGCGCATACCGGCTATGGCCATGGGGTTCCAGTCGATCAGTTTAACCAGCACCCCCCCCAGGCTCCACAGTATGGCGGCCGCGGCAAGCAGGAGGAGGGCTTTTTTATGGTCTGCCGCCAGGGCATCCAGCTTATGGGTCAGCATCAAGATCAATCCTTACTTTACCTAAGTACCAGCTCTATTCACCGGCCGGTTTGAAACAATGGCCTTGCCGCACCGTGGTCATGCTCCTTATTTTTCGGCTATGAACAGAAAAATCCCTGCTGTAAAGCTGTCTTTTGCAGCACTGACTGCGCCGCACGTTATTTGAAATAATTATCGGTATAAGCGTTTATATTGGTTGAAAATATGTTCTCATTGTATCAGCTCACCGAACCTTTCCAATACTCCTTCTTGCATTAAAGATAAACTGAATATAGATAATTTTCCGTTGACACCGGCAAGAGCCATGGGATATAATTTTCTATACGTTTATGCAAAACAGGTAAGTTTTGTGTAAACGTTACAAAAATATACTTAATCAGGAGGGGAAAATGATGTCGAAAAAACTGTGGTATGCGCTGGCAGCCGTTTTAGTTGTGGCTCTATCATTATCGATCATCGGCTGCGGCGAGGGCGGTGAGGAAGCGGCGGGCGAACTCACCGGCGAGTATACCATTGTAGCCCTGGTTCCGCTGACCGGCTCCCTCGGCACCTACGGCGAGAACAGCAAGGAAGCGGCCCTGCTGGCGGCCCAGGACGTAAACGCCTGGCTGGAGGAGCAGGGCAGATCATGGCGGCTGAAGGTTGTGCCCGAGGACACCCAGACCGAACCGGCCGTGGCCCTGCGCAAAATGCAGAACTGGTTCGGTGACGGGGTCAGGTTCTTCTCCGGCCCGCAGTCCAGCGGCGAGGCCAGCGAGTGCCTCAACATTGCCAACTCCAATCAAATTTTGTTTGTTTCGCAGTCGTCCACCTCGCCAACCCTGGCCATTGCGGATGACTGGCTGTTCCGGTTCTGCACAGACGACAGTATTCAAGGACCGGCCATCGCCGGGGTCGCCGCTGCGGCCGGCGTGAAGCACCTTATCTTTGCCTGGCAGGGTGACACCTGGGGCGACGGTCTGCAGTCAGCAGCGGCAGCCAAGGCAAAGGATCTGGGAATCGAAGTATACCCCCAGGAGCTGCGTTTTGATCCCATGCTGGAGGACTTCACCAAGGAAGTGGGGCTGCTGGACGGCTATGTCACCGACCTGCTGGAGCAGGGTGTCTCCCTCGATGAAATCGGCTTCTGCATCATCACCTACGAGCAAGTGGTCCCGTTTATGATTGCCGCCAGCGAGTATCCCCAGTTGAGAGAGATCGCCTGGATCGGCAGCGACGGTACGGTTAAATCCGCGGCCATGCTGGCAAATGAAACTGTGGCCAGGTTTGCCGCTGATACCAGGTTTATCAGCGCCATGAACCGCCCTGAAGAGGCTTCACGCAAAGAGCATGTGACCAGGCATATTCAGGAGATACTTGGCAGAGAGCCCGACGCCTATGCCTACAACAACTATGACATTATCTGGGCGTTGGCCCTGGCCATCGATGAAGTGGGCTACGATCCGGTCAAAGTCAGGGAGATCCTGCCGCGCGTGGCCGACGAGTGGACCAGGGAAAACGGCGCCAGCGGGCACGTGGTCTTAAATGAATTTGGTGACCGCGCCTTTGCCGATTATGACCTCTGGTTGATTAACGATGACCTCGAGTGGGAATATGTTGGCTACTATGACTTCCTTGAAGAAGTTATACACTGGGAACGCGAAGTATACTAATTATTTTTCCAGGGGCAGAACTTGGGGGTCGGGGTGGTCCTCGACCCCCATTTAAGTAAAGGTGGTGAAGTGGTGAAAAATTTACTCGTAACCGAAAATCTCACCAAGGCTTTTGAAGGACTAGTAGCCGTCAATAAGGTCAACATTGAGGTGAAGGAACATTCTTTCACCATGCTGATCGGACCCAACGGGTGCGGCAAGACCACTCTCATTAACTGCTGCACCGGAATTTTAAAACCGACTGGGGGCCGGGTGCTGCTGGACGGTCTTGACATCACCGGGCGGGCGCCCCATAAGATTTACGATGTGGGCTTTGTCCGGAGCTTTCAGATTCCGCTGCCCTTTATGGGCCTTACCGTGCTGGACAATGTTCTGGGCGCCATGCGCAACAAGGGAGAATCGCCGTTTAGGGCTCCATTCCGGCGCTCCTGGAGTGATGAAGAAGAGAGCAACATGGAGAAGGCCATGGAAATTTTGAGCCGGGTCGGGCTGGAGAAGCACTGGAATCTGCCCAGCATGTCCCTGGGTGCCGCCCAGCTGAAGATGCTGGAGGTGGCCAAGGGGCTGGCCTCGGGAGCCAGGCTGATTATTCTTGACGAACCGATCGGCGGTGTGGATCCGGCCTCGGCGGAGGAGATCCTTTCTCACGTTTCCGCCTTGAAAAAGGAGGGCCTGACCTTCCTGGTGGTGGAGCACAGGATCGACATCGCCGCTCCCTTTGCCGATTATGTCTACGCCATGGAGCTCGGTTCCATTATCTCGCAGGGCACTCCCAACCGGGTGCTCAACGATCCCAAGGTCATCGAAATATATCTTGGGAAGGGGGTTGGAGCATGCTAACCGTTAAGAATCTTAATTCCGGTTACGGCAAGCTTCAAATCCTCTACGACTTAAACATAGAAGTCCCCGCCAAGGGCATCACGGTCGTGGTAGGGCCGAACGGAGCAGGCAAAACAACCCTTTTGAGCAGCATCATGGGGACGGCCACCGTTTTTTCCGGGGAAGTGCTTTTTGAAGGTGAGCCCATTACCGGTCAGCAGACCCACCTGCTGGCCCGGAAGGGCATCTCTTACGTTCCCCAAATGGGTAATGTTTTTGCCGAGCTTAGCGTCATGGACAACCTGCACATGGCCGGGTATTTGATGACTAAAAGAGAGGCCAAAGAGAAAGCGGAACAGATGACCGAGATGTTCCCGGTGCTAAAGAAGTTTATCCATCGTAAAGCGGGAACGCTGAGCGGCGGTGAAAGAAGAATGCTGGCCGTGGCCATGGGGCTGATGAAAAACCCCAAGCTGATGCTTTTAGACGAATTGAGCACCGACCTGGCCCCGATCATTGCCGAGAAGGTGATGCTGGAAGTGGCCAGGCTAAGGGATGAGCTGGGCATTACTGTTTTAATCGTGGAACAGATGGCCAAGCGGGCCCTGGAAATCGGCGATACAGCCTACCTGCTGGTCAGCGGCGGGGTCAAGTATGCCGGCAAGGCGTCAGAACTGCTCCATGAACCGGAGCTGTGCAACCTCTACCTGGGTATAAAGCAGTTGCCGAAACAACAGGAAAATACCAGAATTCCATCTTCGGAAGGGAGTGGGTAAGCCATGGCGCCCTGGTTGGCCAACGGTTTAATCTATGCCAGTGCCCTGGCTTTAACAGCCGGCGGCATCACTTTGCTTTACATTACCACGCGCACATTCAACTTTGCCCATGCCAGCATGGCTACTGTAGGCTTTTATGTGGTCTACAGCTTTATCATGTTTGCCGGCGGTTCACCGTACCGCTATTTTCCCTTTGCCTTCGTGTTTGGCGCCCTTTTGGGGGTGGTCTGTTACTACGGGTTGAACCGGCCCTTGTTAAAACGCCAGGCGGCGGAGATAACCCTGATGATGTCAACCCTGGGTTATGATCTCATCCTTTTGTCTCTAATTCAGATGTATTGCGACTACCTCACTTCTAATTACAAATTTTTTCCACGCCGGGTTAATATGAATATGTATGACGCGGAGCTGTTCGGCCTTAACGCCGCCACGATTATCCTGCCCCTGATGGCCATTGTGTTTTTGTCGGCGCTGCACCTGTTCCTGGCCAAAACCAAGTTCGGGGTAGCGATGAAAGCGACGATTGAAAACCCGGTCCTGGCCGGGGCCTCGGGCATAAATTCCGACAGGGTTTACATGGTGGCATGGCTCATCGGCGGCGGCATGGCCTCCCTCGGTGGAGCGGCCATGGCCATGGCGCAGACAGGAACCCCGGTCATGGGCATGAACTCAATCCCCTTTATGTTTGCCGGCGCCATACTGGGCGGACTGCACAGCCTCTACGGAGGCATCCTGGGCGGGTTCATGGTTGGCCTGGCCGAATACGCGGGAGTATTTATTTTGTCGCAAAAGTTTGGACCATGGGTTCTCGGTTACCGCATGGGCATACCGCTTCTGTTGATGGCCATAACCCTGCTCATCTTTCCGCGGGGTTTGGCCGGTATCCCCTGGATTGACCTGCTCGGCCGTCTAACGGGCAAGAAGAGAGGTGTACAGGCATGAGCGATGACAAACAGATTGCTTCCAGGCTGAAAGGATTCCTCCTGCGCCGGGAAATCATCATTACCGCTGTAATCGTGGCACTGCTCACATTTTTGCTGATCAGCCGCGGCGTACCGATGATTTTAACCATTTTTATCGATTTTGCCATCTTTGCCATTGTGACCATGAGCCTGAACCTGGAGGTAGGCTATACCGGCATATCCCAGTTCGGGCGGGTGCTGGCCGTTATCGCCGGCGCTTTTGGCGCGGGCGCTATTCCGGGGCGAGTTATGGCGGCGATTATGGGCCTTCCGTGGGGCGCCAGCTATGCCGAGGCTACGGTTAACTTTAAACTGGTTCCCCAGCTAACCGCTGTCCTGGAAAAGAGCTGGTTTCTATCTATTGTATTTCTGATTTTCTGCCTGTTGGTGGCGGCGCTGCTCGGTGCGGGCGTCGGCTGGCTCACCTCCCGGCCGGCCATCCGCTTAAAGGAGGCCTACCTGGGCATATCGCTGCTGGCATTCGGCGACCTGTTTATGTGGATCGGTCATAACTGGGAGCCACTGGTCGGGGCAACCACTTCGGTTTATATCCCCGATCCTTTCCGCTTCGTTCCCGGCAACCGTTTCCAGGCAGTGGTTATTACCGTATTTGTCATCGCCTTCCTGATTTATTTCTTTATCAATAAACTGACCCACTCGCCTTTTGGCCGGACGCTCAAAATGGTGCGGGACAATGAGATTTCCGCAGCCGCCGCCGGCAAGGATGTGGTTAAGATCAGGACGCAGAGCTTGATGATCGGTTCGGCCATTGCGGCAATCGGGGGAGCTCTTTATGTCATTTACACCGGCGCTGCCACCGCCATCGGTTTCACCAGGCTGACCTGGACCTTCTGGCCGTGGGCCTTTATGATGCTGGGCGGCATCGGCAGCAACCTGGGTGTTCTTTTGGGCGTTTTCCTGCTCACAATCCTAAGATCAATGATTACCATTTTCCGCTTCCAGGTGTTCGGCTTCCTCATCCAGTGGGGTATTGATCCCACCTGGCTGGAATATACATTGATGGGCGCGGTGATTATCGTGGTGGTCCTCTTCCTGCCGCACGGCCTGGTGCCGGAGAAAGTGGAGCCGGTCCTTCCGGCGGAGCGCGTCAAGAAAGTAACGTCAAGTCGGGGACGGTTCTTGACTTGAAAAAGGACTACCTGCAGCGCACGATAGCGGAAACAGTACGGCCAAGCCGGTTAATTGGGGCTGCTCCCAAAGAGCAGCCCCAATTAATAGCGGCCTTAGATGCCGCCTGATCGCGCCTTAAGGTTCCGGTGAGAGAACATGCTTTTCCTTCGACGGAGGGGCACCACCAGGGAAATGAAAACTTGGGGATTTTGGCTGACTGCTGCCTTTTGGAGACAGAGATCACCTGACCGTGGGAGGGGCCGCCTGGGGGCTCTGTTCCGGCAGTTCTTTCCGGACTTCCATTTTATTCCTGTAGATGCTGCGGCCGGTAACAGCCGCCAGCACCACCGCACCGCCTAGAATAGCCCACGGCCCCGGCACTTCACCGATGACCAGTAGCACCCATATGGGGTTTAGCAGCGGCTCGATGATCTGAATGAGTACCGCATCGAGGGCGGTAACATGTTTGATGGCCGAGCTGTAGAGCAAAAAGGAAAGGCCCAACTGGAAAACGCCGAGAAAGACCAGCGCCGCCCAGCCGATGGTGCCCGGAGAACCCTGCCCGTAGTAAGGGAGACAGAGCAGGGCGGTGAGAATATTGCCCAGAATGACCGTTTCCGCGGGTGAGCCATCCTTTTGCCTGCGCATGCACAGGATAAAGATAGAAAAGACAATGCCGCTGAAAACAGATAGAATGTTGCCCCAGAACGCTCCCGGAGACAGTTCGTCCAAAAAGAAGAGGGCCATGCCGCCCATGACCAGGGCGATGATACCCCAATCAAGGCCGGTCACTTTTTCTTTAAGAAACCATATTCCCAAAACGGCGGTATAAACCGGCGCAGTATACTGCAGCAAGATGGCATTGGCGGCCGTGGTCATTTTTACCGCCATAACAAAAGATATGACAGTTAATGCGTAAGCCAGCGCCCCTACCAGCTGCGGTGCAGAAAAATTAAAACGCAGGCGCCGGCGCATTACCAGGAGCATCGTCATGGCGGCAACGGCGCTGCGCGTGCCGGCGATGGCCTGCGGGTTCCATTCAATTAACTTGATAAAAAGGCCGTTGAGGCTTAATAATAAAGCCGAAAGCACCAGGAAAAGAATAGCTTTGTTCCTTTGCTTCTGCTGGTCTTGCTCCGTGGTTGGATACACTGCTTCATCTCCCATCTGACTGCTCTTACGTGTTAAAATTCGCTCTTGCAGCAGGTTTTCCTCTAAAGGTGGGATATGTGAAATAATGTTGATCGCCCTGAGTCTGAGAGTTATCTTTACAATCCCCACCGGGAGTAGTATAATTTGCATACAATAAGACTACAAAATTACTTTTTTTATAGGGGACTGATTGATAATGAAGATACGGCCTTCCGCGGCAATCCGCAAAAATTACAATGAAATTTCCGAACTCTGCAAACGTACAGGGGAACCGGTATATCTTACGAAAAACGGTAGAGGCGACCTTGTGGTAATGGATATTGAGGCGTTTGCCCGGCGCGAAAGTTTGTTGAGGCTCAAGGAAAAACTGATGCAATCAGAGATCGACATCCATAAGGGGCGAACCTATTCCGTAGAGGAAACAATTTCCGCCATGCGTAAGGCTGTCGCGGAGGTTTCTCATGGCGGAAAAGAATAAGACTTATACGGTAATAATTACGGAAACCGCCTGGGAAATGCTCATTACTCACGCGCGTTTTCTTGCAAATGTCAGTATACCAGCCGCCAACAGGCTGATAGATGCTTTTATCGAAGTAACAGACAGCCTTACCGCGATGCCGGAGCGCAACCCATGGTTGGAACATGACGCGATTCCTTTTCAAAAATACCGAAAACTGTTGTTTGGTAAGCACTTTATGGCCCTGTATCAGTTGCAAGGAAACACTGTCTATATAACAGCCGTTGTGGATTGCCGGCAAGATTACGCCTGGCTGCTATAAGCAATAGGGGACATTGATATTTTCTTTGCCCATGGAGTATGAGCATCTGCCCGCAAAATGAAACACCAAAGATTAATTCAATCAAATACTGCGTTACAAGGTTAGGACCATTGATGTAGAAAGAATCTCCGCTATGTCATACATATTGCTGATCACGCCTACGTCCAGGGATTCCTTCAAGCCAAAGTAATCGAGGCAGGTGCCGCAGGCCAGAATTTCCACGCCAGCCGATTGCAAAAGTTTCAACTCCTCCAGCGCCGCCGACCCTGTCGAGCAAAGTTTGACCCCGCTGTTCATGAAAATAAGCGCCCGGGGCAGCCGATCGCGCTTGGCCAGGGTGTAGATAAAGTTGCGCATCAACAGTTGGCCGAGCTCTTCGCTGCCCTGGCCCAGCCGATCAGAGGTGATCAGAATCACCTGTTCCAACCCTGCCTGCGGGAGAACGCAAGGCTCTTTACTGCTTTGGCCGGGCCCTTGTTCCGCCGCAGCTCCACCAATATCAATGATATACGCGCTCTCCTGCTGCCGCCACTCGGCCTGCAGGCTGCGGTTCCGGGCAAAGCGCAGGATGTTGTCCCGCGCCGCATCATTGTCCACCAGTACTTGCAAAGAGGCTCCCTCATTTTCTTCCAGCGCTTTCTTTACCCGCAGCACCGGCTCGGGGCAGTTAAGCCCGCGGCAGTCGATTTTTTTCATTATAATATACACCTCCGCTTCAAGTTGGGGACGGTTCTTGACTTGAATTATTCCAGCATAGCGCAGCACGCTGCGTTCTACGTATAATACCCATTTTAACAATATTCTTGGACAAAAGCATGTTATCGCGCCCTTTACCGGGCGCGGGTGAATGCGCTTATTTCCGCCACAGCCTCCGCCAGGTAGTCCACATCTTTTTCCGAGGTGAAATAGCCGGGGCTGAGGCGGACGGTGCCCTGGGGAAAGGTGCCGGCGGCCTGGTGGGCCAGGGGGGCGCAGTGCAGGCCGGTGCGGCAGATAATGCCGAAAGAACTTTCCAGGATATAGCCCAGTTCGCCGCAGTCAACCCCTTCCAGGGTAAAGGAGAGGACCGCGGTGCAGCGGTCGTCATCGGCTGGGCCGTAGACGGTCACTCCTTCGATCTCCTCAAGTTTGCGCCGCAAACGCTTGCGAAGCGCCAGCTCGTGAGCCCGGATTTTGTCCAGGCCTGTTTCTTCAATAAACTTAATGCCTTCAACAAGGCCGGACAGCCCGGGGCTGTTCAGCGTCCCCGCTTCCAGCCGCTCGGGCATCGTTTCCGGGTGCAGGTCCATTTCGGAATGGCTGCCCGTTCCGCCTTCGCGCCACGGTTTTAAATCCAGGCCCGGCCGGACGTAAAGCCCCCCGGTGCCCGGCGGTCCCAGCAGCCCCTTGTGCCCGGTAAAAGCCAGCATATCGACAGGAGTAGCCGCAAGATCAATAGGCACAGCTCCGGCCGATTGTGAAGCATCAACCAGCACCGCTACCCTGCGGCGGTGCGCCGCTGCGGCCATCTCCTGCAGGGGCAGGATCGTTCCGAGAACATTGGAAGCGTGGTTAATCACCAGCAGCCGGGTGCGCCGTTGAAAAGAGCGCTCCATGAAATCCAGGTCGGGGTATCCTTCCGGGGAGCAGGGGATCATGGTTGTGCTGATTAACCCCGCCCGGCGCAGGCCGCCCAAAGGGCGCAGCACCGAGTTGTGATCCATGGCGGTATAAAGCACGTGGTCGCCTTCTTCCAGCAATCCCTTGATAGCCATATTTAAAGCGTCGGTGGCGTTAAGGGCGAAGACAATCCGGCCCGGATCGGCAATATTGAAAAAACGGGCCAGGGTTTCCCTGGCCCGGTAAACCAGGCGGTCCGCTTCCAGGGTGCGGGTATGCCCCGAGCGCCCCGGGTTGCCCCAGCTGCCCCGCAGGCATCTTTCCGCTGCGCTGTAAACCGGTTCCGGCTTAGGCCAGGAGGTGGCGGCGTTGTCAAAATACAGATTCAGTTCACTATTCATGGGCGGGGCCTTCCCTTCTTCGAAAATAGACGGGGCAGGCTAAAATCTTTTTCTTCAATTTCATAAGCACCTTCGGTTTCTACCCGGTTCTCTTGAAGCAGGCGCTCCACCTGCGGCCTGTCCGGGCAGAGGCAGCGCAGGGCGATGCCGCAGCTGGAGCTGATGCTTCGCGGCACCGGAACCATTTTAAATTCCAGGGTGCTGCTTTTCAGCAGGGCTTCCGCGCGCAGGGCGTAATGTGTGGTCGGGAATGTAATATAGCAGTATCGAGCCATCGGTTCTCCTTGGTTTAAAACCGGCTGGAGAGAGCAGCGCCGCCCACCCCGGCTTAATTGGCAACATGATCTATTTCGACAAGGTTAACACATAACCTTCTGCATCATCTTCCACGGCAACTGTCCAGCCCATTTGCCTGGCGGCGCGGCTGACATTGTCCCGGGCTACCCCGCTGCTGACCAGGACTGTAATAGTGCCGGCTCCCGCTTTTTGCATAGCCTGCCGCGCCAGCAGCACCGGTTCCGGACAGGCCAATCCCCGGCAGTCTACCGGTTCAGACATAGTTATGACCTCCTCGCATCATTTTATCCCATCAGGTAAACGTGTCAACCAGGCCGGGCCTTAGTCACTAGCCGGGGCGGCTGTTTTCGCTTCTTTCCGGCTGTATAGCGTTTTCGCCGCCAGATTGCCTGCACCGATAATGATGAGCAGGGCCAGGGCGATAATTACCGTCCATCGGCCGGCAGGGGCAACACCGGCGGGAGACGCAGCCAGCCCGAAATTGTGCATAAACGCGGCCCCGGTGATCAGGCCCAAAACCGTGAACAGCGCGTCGCCGTTACCTTCGCCGCTTAAAATTAGCTGCCGCAGGGGGCAGCCGCCGGCTAAAACCGCAGCCAGGCCGACTACAGCCATACCTAAGAAATTCCACAGGCCGTCACTATGGGCCACCGGTTGATCGATAAACCCGGGTACAAATTTCCCGGCGATCAGGTTGCCGGCCAGGGCTACCAGGAAGATGGCGGCGATTCCCCAGAAAAGATGAAAATCTTTAAATAAGATCAGGTCACGGATCGCACCCATGGTGCAGAGGCGGGAGCGCTGGGCCAGGATTCCAACCAGCAGTCCGGCTCCCAGGGAGAAAGCAACGGGAGCAGCCATGGAGCCCGGGCCCTCGGTGCTGAAGAAGATAAATGCGGGCGCCGCTAGCAGCAGCACCAGCAGAAACAAGGTTAGAAATGGGGCGGCATAACCGTTTAAGGGTGGTTGACTTTGGCTCCGGCCCAAGGTGTAGCCTTTTTTGAGAAAAATCGTTCCAACCCAGATGCCGGCGATGTAACCGGGCAGCGCAACCAGGGCATTCCAGTCACCCCCGGCCAGGCGTAAAATCATGCGCAAAGGGCAGCCCAGGAAAACCAGTGCACCAGCCATCATCAGCATACCGAGAATAAAGCGCAGCACCGGGCTGGATCCGCCCCCGGCCTTGAATTCTTTGCCGATCAGGGCAGTGACAAAAGCGCCCAGAACCAACCCCATAATTTCCGGCCGCAAGTACTGGACCACCCCGGCCCGGTGCAGCCCCAGTCCCCCGGCGATGTCACGCAAAAAGCAGGCGATACAGAAACCCATGTTGGCGGGATTGCCCCAGAGTACCAACAGCACGGCCAGCAGGCCGGTAACAGCGCCTGCAGCAATAATGAACAACCGGTCTTTCATCCATCCAGACCCTCCTTGAGCAATTTTTCACAGGATCGCGGACTGCCCTGCGCTACTTACATTCATTATAGGACAGAGATGTTGTTGGATAAAATTGCAAAAATTAATAAACCTTCTTTTATTTATTACTTTCTTCTATAGATCGCCCAAAGATCACCCCGGCCTTTGGTCCGGACCAGGCTATTATGGACGCAAACCAAGCAACAAGATATAATTGAGATAAGCGGTTAAGGGAAAGGACTGGCCCATGGATTTTCAACAATTAAAGATTTTTTTAACCGTTGCCGCCTTGAGAAGTTTTTCCCGGGCTGCGGAAGAAATGTTTATCAGCCAACCCGCGGTCAGTTTGCGCATCAAGGGGCTGGAAGAAGAGCTGGGCGCGGTTCTTTTTGATCGCAGCCGCCCGCGCGAACTGGCGTTAACCGAAGCGGGCCGGGAATTCCTGGATTATGCCCAGCAGATGGTCAACTTGCAGGACGAAGCGCTGGCGCGGCTGGCTCAGGTTGAAGAGGACGCTGCTGTCGCCGGGCCGGTCCAGATTGGCGCCAGCACTGTCCCGGGGATATACATGCTGCCCTCCCGCCTGGTGAAGTTGAAGCAAATCTATCCCGGCATCACCGTCAACTTGAATATTGACGACTCGGCCCGTGTCCTGGAAAAAGTGTTAAATTACGAGGTAGACCTGGGTTTCGCCGGCTCCCAAGTCCAGGACGAGCGGCTGCAGTACTACCCCTTTGCCGCCGATGAACTAATTTTAATCACGCCCCCGGGATATTTTCAGCCGACGCCGGACGCGGCATCCCCAGAGGGGCTGCCGTCCATTTCGCTGGAACAGTGTCTTTCAGCAAACCTGATTCTCCGGGAAAAGGGGTCCGCCACTCGTGATTTTTTCGAAGCCGCCCTCGCCCAGAAAAAGATCAGCCTGCTCGATTTCGCCGGCGTAATTTATGTAAACAGCCTGGAGGCAATCAAAAACAGTGTGCGGCACGGCCTGGGTGTTTCCCTGGTTTCACGGCACTCCGTTGAGGATTACCTGCTGCTGCAGTGGGTGGACGGCTATAGACCGGAGGGCTTCATGCCGACCCGGAAAATTCACCTGGTGCGCCACGCCGGCCGGGTTTTAAGCCGGGCGGCGAAGCTCGCTTTCAAATTCTTTTCCGCAAAAAATACTGCACTCCCGTGAAATCAAAGCCAAGGCTCCAGTTTCAAGCCTGTAAATCTCCCTTTAGGTGAAACGGCTGACCAGCAGCAGGGAGCAGCAGCTGACCCGCCCCGTCCTTTTCTTTTCACCTTGCCGAAAGTAGTTTATAATATGTCCAGGACACTGTCACAGACGGGAAGATTAACACAAGAAGCCGAAGGTTTGGGAAAGTCTCCAGCAGGAAAATTCTTCTTGATGGCAAGCTCTTTTGGCAGACAGGGCGGGGAAAGAATGAATAAAAAGGGAATGCTTAATTTCTGGACCAAGGCTGCCATGATCGGCGCTATTTATGCTGTTTTAACAATCGCCCTGGCGCCCATCAGCTACGGGGTTGTCCAGGTAAGGGTGGCAGAGGCGCTGACCGTGCTGCCTTATTTCACCCCCGCCGCTATACCGGGTTTATTCGTGGGTTGTGTCATCGCCAATATTTTCGGAGGCAACGGCCTGTTAGATATTATTTTTGGCAGCCTGGCCACCCTGGCCGCTGCTTTAGCCGTATCCCGAATTAAAATAAAGTACCTGGTGCCCCTGCCCCCCGTCATCATTAACGCCCTGGTTGTGGGCCTAGTCCTACATTTTGTGCTGGGATTTCCGGTGCACCTGGCCATCTTATGGGTGGGAGCGGGCCAGGTGCTGGCCTGCTACGGCCTGGGCCTTCCACTATTGTTGTTCCTGGAAAAGCGGCGGCATTTGCTCAGGTAAGGCTGGAAACAGGGGGGAGACTGAATACGGGAGACTCATTAAGCACCCATTGGTGGGAGTTGAAACAATATTTCTTTGGCCTGACAGGGAGGTAGATCAATGGCCGGCCATTCCAAGTGGGCTAATATTAAACATCGCAAAGCACGGGCAGATGCACAGAAAGGAAAAATTTTTACCAAACTTGCCCGGGAAATAATTGTTGCTGCCCGGGAGGGAGGCGGTGACTTGAACGCCAACTTCCGCTTGCGCCTGGCGGTGCAGAAAGCCCGGGAAAACAACATGCCCAACGAAAATATCCAGAGGGCTATTCTCAAGGGTACCGGGGAAGCGGAGGGTGAAAACTACGATCAGGTAATTTATGAAGGCTATGGCCCGGCCGGGGTGGCAGTGCTCCTGGAAACGCTAACGGACAACCGCAACCGTACCGTGGCCGATATCCGGCATGTTTTATCCAAGCACGGCGGCAGCCTGGGCGAAACCGGCTGCGTCTCATGGATGTTTGCCCGTAAAGGTATGTTTATAGTTAAAAAAGAGGATACGGCCATGGATGAAGACGATCTGATCATGATTGCCCTGGAAGCAGGAGCGGAAGACGTCGACCCCGAAGGTGACAGTTATAACATCATTACCCTGCCCGAAGATTTTGAAGCGGTAAAAAAATATCTGCAGGAGCAGAATGTGCCTTTTTCCGTGGCCGAGGTGACCATGGTGCCGCAGTCCACGGTCGCTATCGAAGATCCTGAAGTTGCGGCGCGCATTCTCAAGCTTATGGACGCCCTGGAAGACCTTGACGACGTGCAAAATGTCTATGCCAATTTCGATATTCCCGAAGAGTTGATCAATTAGCCATCTTGGCTGGGGCTGCCCGAAAAAGGGCGGCCCCAGGACGTTTCACTGTTCTGGCATCGCCTTCCTTCCGGGGCAACCCGGCCCTTGCTTCTAGCCGCCAGGCAGCGGGCATGGCTTCAATTTTTCGCTGCGTGTCCCCTTAAGCAATGTATATAAATCCCTTTACCGGGGCAATATACCATTTTAAGAATGGTATTCCCGGGAGGGGTGTATCTGCATGGTTAAACAAAATGGACGGAATAGTAAGCTGAAGTGGCTGGGTTGGACAGTATTTATTCTCTTGCTTTTAGTGGTGGGATTTGGTCCCCTGGCCCTGTTGATTTCTTATACCTGGGACGATAATATGCATACTGGCAGTATGTGGAACGTCTTTAAAAAGCACAGCCTCAGTAATGAGGAGCTTCATGGGCCCGTGCAGCAGGATCTGCCGCCGGAACCTTTCATGGTGCAGTACCTTCATCGCTATTGCACCCACAGCGAGGTTTTTCCTCCCGGCAATATTCCGGCAGGATACCCGGATCCGCCCCAGGCTATTGCCGAAATTGCGGTAGCGCTGCAAAACAGCAACCTCGCCATCGACAACCTGATGGAAGAGCTGAAAAATCCACAGGACTGGCACCTGGCCGATTTAAGAGAAGGGTGCGGGCGCCCTTTCTTTGTCCTGACCCATTTGGGCGAATTCTGCCCCCGGTGCGATGAGCAGTTTTACCTGGGTATCTTTGAGCATAATATTGCTGTTTACCAAGGTTTCCCTCCGAACGGCAAACTGATTGAAATAACCGATATACAGGTTAAAGATATCGATCGCCCTGATCTTGAGAAAGGCGTCATCTTTGAGAGTGAAGAGCAAAAAAGAATGCTCCTGGAGACCTTCAGCAGTTAGCCTGCCTTAGAAGCAAGCATAAATTAGAAAAGGGGTCGTCCCAAAACTCATTTTGGACGACCCCTTATGTTTGTTCTTTGAAATAAGTTGATAGTGCCAGCAAAGGAATTTAGGAAATATCAGATAGATACAGCGGCCATCTTGGCTTGGTCATGGGCAATACAAAAGCATTTTTAAATTTTTTGTTGTCTCCAGACGAAAAGTGTTGTACCTGATGTAATTCCCAAGGCCATGGCGGGTCAGGAATTCATAATTCTTTTCGTTACCGCAACCGGCATCGGCAATGATATTTTGGGGCAGCCCCCCTAACTGTGTATTTTTTCCAGATGATTCTCCGGAATTAGATCATCTAAGCACATCGAAAGAAAAAGCTGGTTCATCAAATACGGTTTAAAGGCTATTTTTCATGCTCCAATTCTAGCTTATTGTCAATTACTTGTGTACAACAAAATATGGTAAAGGGGCTGCCCTTTTGGGCCAGCCCCTTTTTTGTCCACCCAGCGGCAGGGAAGGATTTAGCCTGCCTGCTAAAGAATAGTATTGAAACAGAACAGAGCGAACTTCTGTTTCCTGTGTCCTGTATTCGATTTTACCAGTTGCCATACAGGGGGTTTACAATGCGCATCATCGGTATTGACCCGGGGGTGGCTATTACCGGTTACGGCGTGGTGGATGAAGTTAATGGTTCCTTTTTACGGGCGGACTCCGGCTGCATCCGCACCAGTCAAGATCTTCCCCCGGCTGCCCGCCTGGAACAAATATTCCACCGGATAATGACCTTAATCGGGGATTTTAAGCCGCAGGCCATCGCCCTGGAAAAATTATTTTTCAATAAAAACACCCGGACCGCGCTGCAGGTGGGAGAAGCCAGGGGTATTGTAATGCTGGCTGCGGCCCTGAGCAAAGTTGAGCTTTTTGAGTATACTCCGCTGCAGGTAAAACAGGCGGTGGCAGGTTACGGCCGGGCAGAAAAGGGCCAGGTTCAGCGCATGGTTGAGCTGCTGCTGCAGCTGCCGCAAAAGCCCGCCGCGGACGATGAAGCGGATGCCCTGGCGGTAGCCCTGTGCCACCTGCAGCACCGCCGCTGGAACGATGCAGTCAGGAGGGGAGGCGGGCAGCCATGATCGATTACCTGAGGGGTCGCCTAATCGCGGCGCAGCCGGGCCGGGTCATTCTCGAGGTGGGCGGTGTAGGCCTTAGCATTGAAATACCGGCATCTTCCTTCGGGGACCTGAAGCAGCAGGCCGGCGGCGAAGCTACCCTCTACACCAGGCTGGTTCTCAGGGATGATGAAATTTGCCTTTACGGTTTTTGCAGCGAGGCCGAGCGCAACCTGTTTAACCTGGTCATGGGTGTCAGCGGTTTCGGGCCGCGGCTGGCCCTGGCGTTAATTGGCTCTTTCACCGTCTCCCAGTTTTATGCCGCCATTATGGAGGAAAATACAGCTTTGCTCTGCCAGGCGCCGGGAGTAGGCCGCAAAGGGGCCCAGCGCCTGGTTCTGGAGTTAAAAGAGAAACTGCCCAAAGTGATGGAGCAGGATCTGCTGGCGCCTTCCGCCGCTGCAGCCGCCGGAGCGCTTTCCCCCGAAGATGAAGTTGTGGAGGCGCTGTGCGCCCTTGGCTACGCCCGGGCCGAAGCGATTGCCGCAGTGAAAAGCGTTTCAGGGGCAGGAGAAGAAAGCGGCCGGGAAGAGCTGTTGAAAAGGGCATTAAAGAGCATCGGCGGCCGTTAGGGCCTGCCTTAAGAGAGGGGAATAACCGTGCAGGACCGGATCATTTCAGCGCACAAGCGGGAAGATGACGATCTACAACTGGAGCAGGGGCTGCGGCCCCGCTCATTGGAGGAATATACCGGCCAGGAAAAAATAAAAGAGAAGTTAAAAATTTATATTGTCGCCGCCCGCGAGCGCGGCGAACCCCTGGATCATGTCCTGCTTTACGGGCCGCCCGGCCTGGGGAAGACCACCCTGGCCCACATCATTGCCTATGAACTGGGGGTGAGCATCAGGGTCACTTCCGGACCGGCCATCGAAAGGCCCGGAGACCTGGCGGCCATTCTGACCAATCTCGGGCGCGGTGACGTTCTTTTCATCGATGAAATTCACCGGCTCAACCGCTCTGTAGAAGAGATCCTTTACCCGGCCATGGAGGATTTCGCCCTGGACATCATCATCGGGAAAGGGCCCGGGGCCCGCTCTCTGCGTCTGGATCTGCCCCCCTTTACCCTGATCGGGGCCACGGTACGGGCGGGAGCGTTAACTTCGCCGCTGCGGGACCGCTTTGGCGTGGTGGACCGGCTAGATTTTTATACACCTGAAGAACTGGCGACAATAATTACCCGTTCCGCCCGCCTGCTCAACGTGGAAATTCGGCCGGAAGGGGCCCTGGCTATTGCCGCTGCCTCCCGGGGCACGCCTCGCGTGGCCAACAGGCTTTTAAAAAGGGTTCGCGACTATGCACAGGTTAGAGCTGACAATGTTATCACCGGCCCGGTGGCCCAGGAGGCGCTGAGGATGCTCCAGCTGGACAGCCAGGGGCTGGATGAAATCGATCGCAACCTTTTGCGCGCCCTCATTGATAAATTTGAGGGAGGCCCCGTGGGGCTGGACACCCTTGCCGCTTCAATCAGTGAGGAGCCGGAAAACCTGGAGGATGTGTACGAGCCGTACCTGATGAAGCTGGGCTATATCAAGCGCACCGCCCGGGGCCGCGTGGCCACCCGGGAAGCCTACAACTACCTGGGCTTGACCTACCGGGAGGATCCGCAGCAGCAGAAGCTGTGGTAAAGCAGTAGCCAGTAGTCAGTAGTCAGTAGCCGGTAGTCAGGCGGAGTAACAGCAGTAAGTAGATAGAATAGAAGCTTTAGTCATCGATAAGTAGGAAGCAGAATCGGAAGAATAGTCCCCCTTTGCAGGGAACAAATACTCCCTCCCCCTTGACGGGGGAGGGTTGGGGTGGGGGTGAAACCTCTAATACCGCAAAGGAGTGGTGGGCCGCGCTTTTTTTGGGATAATATATAAGGCAAAAGGTTTGCTCAGGGGGATGATTAGGCAATGCCTTCATTTGAATCCATTGGAAAAATAATGTTGATCATGGGCGGGCTCATTGCCGCCGGAGGACTGCTGCTTTTACTGGGCGGACGCCTCGGATTGGGACGCCTGCCCGGGGATATTATCGTTCGGCGCGAGAACTTTGTTTTTTATTTTCCCATCGTTACCACCCTGGTGCTCAGCATCGTGCTGACACTGTTGGTTAATTTTCTCCGGCGCCTTTTTTAAAGGCATACTCTTACCGGTGTTCCGTATACCAGGTGAATTCATGACAGATATGAAACTGAGCGACTTTGACTACTATTTGCCCCAGGAGTTGATCGCGCAGGAGCCCCTTGCCCGGCGGGACCATTCCCGGATGCTTATCCTGGATCGTCGCAAAGCAGTGCAAGAGCACAGCTACTTTTACCACCTGCCTGATTATCTGAACCCGGGCGATTTGCTGGTCTTGAACAACACCCGGGTCATTCCGGCCCGGCTGCTGGGTCAGCGGGCGGAAGGAGGCGAGGCGGAGCTGTTGCTGCTGCACCGCCATGACCGCCATCGCTGGACGGCCATGGTTCGCCCGGGGAGGAAACTCAAACCCGGTGCGATTGTGTACTTTAAGTACGGGCTTGAGGCTTTAATCGAGGACTATGCCGCGGAAGGCCAGCGCCTGGTTCGCTTCAAGGGGCCGGAATGCACTGAGCGGTTGCTGCTGCGAGTCGGCCAGGTGCCCCTGCCGCCATATATTACCGCCCCCTTGAAAGACCCGGAGCATTACCAGACCATTTATGCCGCTAAAGACGGTTCGGCGGCCGCTCCCACCGCCGGTTTTCATTTTACCCAAGAAGTCTTTGAGCGCTTAAGTAAAAAAGGGATTGAGCGGAGCTTTATCACCCTGCATATCGGACCGGGTACCTTTCAACCGGTAAAAGTGGAAGATATCCGGCAGCATCGCATGCACCGGGAATTTTTCCGCATTGATGGGGAGACGGCCCAGCAGATTAATGAAACCAGGCGGCGGGGAGGCCGCGTGGTTGCAGTGGGCACAACCGCCTGCCGGGTCCTGGAGACCGCCGCCTCCCCTGACGGCGTGGTGCAAGCGCAGGAGGGGTGGACAGAGCTGTTTATCTATCCCGGCTACCGCTTTCGCGTTGTCGATGCCCTGCTTACAAACTTTCACCTGCCCCGCTCCACCCTGCTAATGCTTGTCAGCGCCCTGGCCGGCCGTGCCCGCGTCCTGGAAGCCTACCGCGAAGCTGTGGAGCAAAGATACCGCTTCTATAGCTTCGGGGACTGCATGTTGATTTTGTAGGATACTGGAGACAGAAACCAGGAAACAGGATAAGCGGGAAGCAGGCTTTTCCCCCATCCCCCTCTCCCTAACCCTCTCCCGCCGGGGGAGAGGGAACTGCCGTCACCGCACCGGATACCGCGGATACAGGAAAAGGCAAGGTGCGCGAAGCACCCTCCCCCCCTCGTGGGGGAGGGGCGGGGAGGTGCGCTCCTCTATACCAAAGAATAATTGACAGCACACTCTGGTTAATATAAGCTATAGGACGGGTGGCAGAGATGTCCATTTCATACAAACTGATCAAAAGTTGCCCGGAAACGGGAGCACGGCTGGGAGAGCTGCGAACTCCCCACGGGGTGATCGAGACGCCGGCCTTTATGCCTGTGGGGACCCAGGGCACCGTAAAGGCGATCACAATCCCTGAACTGGAAGAGATGCAGATCGGCATGATCCTGGGCAACAGCTACCACCTCTACTTGCGGCCCGGCGTGGAAATAATCGCCCGTGCCGGAGGCCTGCACAAGTTTATGAACTGGCGGGGCGGGATTTTAACCGACAGCGGGGGTTTCCAGATTTTCAGCCTTGGCGGCATGCGCAAACTGGATGATCACGGGGTCACCTTTACCTCGCATATCGACGGTTCCACCCATTACCTGACCCCTGAAAGGATTACCCGGGTGCAGAACATGCTCGGTTCCGATATAGCCATGGTCCTGGATCACTGCCCGCCGTACCCTTCTTCCTATGAAGAGGTGCGCGGGGCGGTGGAGCGGACCACCCGCTGGGCCTGGCGCTGCCGGCAGGCCCACCAGCGGCCCGGCCAGGCTCTCTTTGCCATCGTCCAGGGCGGGGTTTATGCCGATTTAAGGCGGGCCTCGGCCGCAGAGCTGGTCAGGATGGATTTTCCCGGATATGCCGTGGGAGGGTTAAGCGTTGGCGAACCGAAGCCGCTTATGTATGAAACCCTAGATACGGTGGTGCCGCTTCTGCCGCGGGAAAAACCGCGCTACCTGATGGGGGTCGGCTCTCCCGATGCTCTGCTTGAAGGTGTAAGAAGGGGGATTGATCTGTTTGATTGTGTCCTGCCTACGCGGATTGCGCGAAACGGGCGGGTGATGACCTCGCAGGGGTACCTGAACATTCGCAACGCGGTTTACGCCGCTGATCTCTCTCCGCTGGACAGGCAGTGCAGCTGCCCGGTTTGCCAGGGTTATTCCCGGGCTTATATCCGCCACCTGCACAACGCCGGGGAGATGCTGGGGATGCGGCTTACCACATACCACAACCTGTTTTACCTGGCCGGGCTGATGCAGGAAATACGCCGGGCCATTGAGCAGGGGCAGTTCGGCCGCTACTATCGCGAAGTCGGGCCAAAATTATCAAAATTATACGGAGGTGTCGCGTAGTGTTTGAAAACTTAGGTCCAGTGGCTCAACTTATTCCGTTAATCCTGATTTTTGTGATTTTCTACTTTATGTTAATTCGCCCCCAGCAGAAGCAGCAGAAACAGCGCCAGGAGCTATTGAGAAACCTGAAGAAAGGTGACCGCGTTGTCACCATCGGCGGCATTTATGGGGTGATCAAGGAAATTCGTGACAATGTGCTGACTCTGCGCATCGCCGACAATGTTAACATTAAGTTTGCCCGCGAAGGAATAAGCCAGGTCATCGAAGACGAAGAGGAAGAGTAAATCAGGCCTGCAGCGCCGGGGACGAGGCATATTTTTGCCCCTCTGTTCATAGATTTTGGTAGGGGGTGAATCTATGAACAGCCTATCGGGCCGCAATATTACGCCCCAGCCCTTTGTGCGGGGCGCCCCGGTTGTGGCGGTGCTCAAAGGTATTGTTCTCGCACTGGCCCTTTCCGTGGCGCTGCTGTTTATCGCTGCCCTGGTGCTTTATTTTACAGCGGTGCCGGAGAAAATCACACCCTACCTTGTATTTGGGATCAGTATCGCAGCCATTGTGGCCGGCTCTTTCTCCGCCGGCAAAAACATCGGTTCGCGCGGATGGCTTTATGGTGGAATTACCGGATTTATTTTCGTCGTGCTGATGCTGGTGGCAGGAATGTTTGTGCTTGATGATTTATCTCCGGGCTGGAATTTTGCCACCAAGCTATTTCTCGGCTTTATTTTCGGAGCGATAGGCGGAATGTGGGGGGTAAACCGCTAGCCAAAATTTGTCAAACACAATCACTCCTTTTCCTCACTATACTGGTGAAGAGGAGTGATTTTATTATGCGAAGCCTGCCTGATACATATCCCCGGTGGAACGGGGCCCGCCCGGTGGTCTGCGGCCTGGCCATCTTAGCTTTCCTTAAAGGAGCTGCGGTACCGGCAGGCGGCGGCATCTTGCTGGCCCAGGCTATCTATACAGTCACAGAAATACTGAGTCTTCATGCGGCAGCGGCATCGCTGAAAGCGGCTGCAGGGCAGTCGGCCAGGAGAACAGCGCTCGCTTCTCTGTTTTGGGCTTTTTTTATTTTTTCCTGCGGCTGTGCTTTGCTCTGGGGCGGACTGTTTTATCCGTCACTGGTTCTGGCCGGCCCTGTCTCCACGGGGCTGCTCATTGCCCTTTTGCTGCTCTTGATGACAGAAGCAGCGCTCTCCCTTTGGGCTTGCGCCGTTTTAAAACGGCGGCGCGGCCTTGCCGCCTCCGCCGCTGCCCAAAGCTGCTTGAGAGATCTGCTGCTGCTAATTGCTGCTGCGGCCGCCCTGGGTGCTGCCTTTGCCGGAGCGCCTGCCATCTACACCATCGTCGTGGCTATTACGGCCACGCTGGTCGTGCTGCAGGCCCTGCAGCTGGCCCGAGACTCCATGAATCGGCTGCTGGAACCGTCTCTGCCGCAAATTATCTTAAATACCATTCGCAAGACAGCTGCAGCGGTGGCCGGAGTAGAGGCCGTAAGAACAATTAAAGGCAGCTTTGATGGCGGCTTAATTTCCGTTCAGCTGGCCATCATCTTCAGTGCAGGCGGCCCTGACCGCCGTGCCCCCGCTGCCGTAATCGGGACAGTCCGCGAAACGCTCCGCACAACCTTCCCGGAGCTATCCCGCATTGATATAATGGGGATCGATGGCGTTAAGTTTACAAAATATGTCCATCTGGCCCAGTCCAGGGCCCTAAACCCGGCAAAAAACATCAACAAGGCGAGCCAGGTGTGATATAATAGGTTTATGATTAGTGGAGGAGGGAGAACCTTGGAGCACATTCGCATTATTAACCGGGGCACTGTGTTCTGCAGAGAGAAGGAAGGCTGCCGGGAATGTCCCACATCGTGCCAGTCGGCCTGCAAAACTTCGTGCACGGTGGGCAGCCAGATCTGCCGCCGGGACGGGGAGCATAAGTAGCCGCCTCCGCTTAACTACTGGAGTGAGCTTTATTGGCAGAAATACATAAGTTTATTTTCAAAGGGAAGCGGCTGGTGCTGGACGTGGAGAGCAATGCTCTCCACGAATTTGATCAGGTCGCCTGGCAGGTGCTGGAGCGGCTGGAGCAGGGAGACGGTGATAGGGAAATTGCTGCGCACCTGTCGCCTCTGTACGGAGCGGATGCCGTTAAAGGAGCTTTAAGCGAAATACGGCTGCTCCAGCGGGAAGGTCTGCTTTTTAGCGAGGCCCGGGAAAGCGGGAGCGGCGCACCGGCCGTGGTGAAGGCGCTATGCCTGTTTGCCGCGGACAGCTGCAACCTGCGCTGCCGCTACTGCTTTGTAGAACAGGGCCGCCCCCACCCCAAGGCAACGCTGATGAGCGAGACCGTGGGCAAAGCGGCCATCGACTTTTTAGTGGCCGCTTCAGGCCCGCGCCGCCACCTGGAAATTGATTTTTTTGGGGGCGAACCGCTGCTGAACTGGCCCACGGTGCGCGAGATTGCCGCCTATGCCCGTGAACTGGGCGCCTCCCGCGGGAAAACCTTCGGTTTTACCGTGACTACCAACGGGATGCTGCTGACGCCCCAGGTAGCTTCTTACCTGGAGCGGGAAGGATTTGCTGCGGTGCTCAGCCTGGACGGGCGGCCCGAGGTCCATGACCGCATGCGCATCACCGCCGCCGGCCATGGCAGCTACGGCACTGTTCTGCCCCACATCCGCGACTACGCCCTGGCCGAGCCGCGCGGCGGCTGCTACATTCGCGGCACCTACACCCGCTTTAATCTTGATTTTTGCCGCGACGTGGAGCATCTTTACAGCCTGGGCTTTCGGCACATTTCCATGGAACCGGTGGTGGCCCCTCCGGGGGAGGACTATGCCCTGCGTGAAGAAGACCTGCCCCACCTGGAAGAAGAGTATGAGCGTTTAGTGGACTTCTACCTGCATTGTCATGAAGTGGGCGATCCTTTTACCTTTTTTCACTTTGAGATAGACCTGGAGCGGGGGCCCTGCCTGCCCAAGCGCCTTTCCGGCTGCGGCGCCGGACGGGAATACCTGGCGGTTACCGCCGCCGGAGAGATCTACCCCTGCCACCAGCTGGCCGGGCGGGAGGAGCTAAAGATGGGGCACGTGCTCGACCCGGCTCATATTTCCCTTGCGCTGCCAGAATCTTTCGTTCCGGCAGGACCTCTAGAAGGGCGCTGCCGCCAGTGCTGGGCGCGCTACCACTGCGGAGGCGGCTGCCGGGCCGCTTCCTACATAAACGGCGAACCGGGGGAGCCTTATTACCTTGAGTGCGCCCTGCAGCGCAAAAGGCTGGAGTGCGCCCTCTACCTGCAAAGCGTCAAAGGTGGTGTTTAAAGCGATGGACTTGATCACTCTCGGCTGGGAAGAGAAGGTCCGCACCGAAGGCCCCCTGGCCCAGCGCATGCGCCCCCAGACCCTGGAAGAGTTCGCCGGCCAGGAATCAATCCTCGGCGAAGGAAAGCCGCTGCGCCGCCTTATTACCGGGGACAAGCTGATCTCATTAATTTTCTACGGTCCCCCCGGCACGGGAAAAACCACCCTGGCCCAGATTATTGCCGCCAATACTAAGGCTGCCTTTATCGAACTTAACGCGGTCAGCGCCGGGGTCAAGGAGCTGCGCCAGGTTATTGACGAGTCCCGGGAGCGCTGGTCGCTGCACGGCCAGAGGACTATTCTCTTTGTCGATGAAATCCACCGCCTCAACAAGGCCCAGCAGGATGTGCTGCTGGCAGCGGTGGAACACGGGACCATCCTTTTCATCGGCGCGACCACGGAAAACCCCTTCTTCTACCTGAATCCGCCCCTCCTGTCGCGGACCAGGCTTTTCGTTTTCGAGCCGCTGCAATCCGAATCTATTTTAATCTTGCTGGAACGCGCCCTGAAAGACCCGAAACGGGGCCTGGGCCGCCTGCCCATCGAAGTGGAGCCGGAAGCGCTGGAGTACCTGGCCAGCCGCGCCAATGGCGACGCCCGGGCCGCCCTCAATGCCCTGGAGATGGCGGTGCTGGCCGGGGAAGAGCGCGACGGCAAAGTCTTTGTCACCACCGAAGGGGTGCGGGAAGCGCTGCGCACCCGGGCCGTGGCTTACGACCGCGACGGTGACAATCATTACGATATTGCCTCCGCCCTGATTAAATCCATTCGCGGTTCCGACCCCGATGCCGCCCTCTACTGGATGGCCCGCATGCTCAAGGGAGGAGAAGATCCCCTGTTTATTGCCCGGCGCCTGGTGATCAGCGCTGCCGAGGATGTGGGCAATGCCGACCCCCACGCCCTGCAGGTGGCGGTGGCGACAGCCCAGGCGGTGCAGATGATCGGTATGCCCGAAGCGAGGATTCCCCTGGCCCAGGCGGTCACTTATCTTGCGGCTGCGCCCAAGAGCAACGCCGCCTACCTGGCCGGCGAGGCAGCATTGAAGCTGGTGGCGGAAGGCGAGCACCAGGTGGTGCCGCCGCACCTGCAGGACAGCAGCTACCCCGGAGCCGCCCGCCTGGGCCGCGGCAAAGATTACCGCTATCCCCATGACTACCCGGGCCATTTTGTGGATCAGCCTTATCTTCCCGAGGCGCTGCAGGGGAAAAAATTCTACCAGCCCACGCAGCAGGGCTTTGAAAAGTATATCAAAGAGCGCCTGGAGCGCCTGCGCCCCCCGCGGCAGCTCCGCCAGGAACCACCGGCCCCGGATTCCGGCGCAAAGGAGAAGCAGTCCTAGCATGTCTGGCGATCAGTCTTACTATTCAATTAAAGAGCCGGTGCGGGCCCGGTTTACCGTTTCCGGCTCGCGTTTTATCGCCACCCTGGCACCTGCTGCCTCAGTGGAAGAAGCGCTTGAGTTCATTGATGCCATTAAGGCCGAATTTCATGATGCCACGCACAACACTTATGCTTACCGTATCGGCGCCGGCTCAACCCTGCAGGAGCGGGCCAATGATGACCGGGAACCGGCGGGCACCGCGGGGCAGCCGATGCTGCAGGCGCTGCAGGGGGCCAACATTTCCGATGCGGTGGTTGTGGGCACGCGCTATTTTGGGGGCGTTAAACTGGGTATTGGCGGGCTAACCCGGGCTTATCGCAACTGTGTCCGGGAAAGCCTGGCCCTGGCTACGCTGGTGGAGCGGGTGCCGCAGGTTCGATTCCGCCTTGATGTGGCCTATGCCGCTCTCGGAGCGGTGACGAGGCATATTGAAAGCTTAAGTGGGGAGATAATATCGGTAGAATATGGTGAGAGCGTTGTCGTGACGGCATCGCTCCCGGAGCGCCTGGCTGAAGAGGCGGCCGGCGGGCTGGAAGACCTGCTGCGCGGGCAGGGGAGCCTGCAGCGGCTGGATTAGGCAGGCTTCCTTTTTTAAGGGGTGTTTTGCATGGGCAAAAAAGGCAGGGTAGTGGTAGCCATGAGCGGCGGGGTGGACAGCTCCGTGGCGGCGGCGCTGCTGCTGGAGCAGGGCTGGGAAGTGATCGGCATTACGCTGCGCCTCTGGGAAGAAGAGTGCCAGGAGCCGCCGGTTCCCTCCCGAAGCTGCTGCGCCTGGGAATCGGTGCTCGACGCCAGGCAGGTGGCCTCTGCCCTCAAGATTGACCACTATGTCCTGAATATGAAAGAGCAGTTCAAAGAAGCGGTAGTAGATTATTTTGTGGACGAGTACCGCGCCGGGCGCACACCCAACCCCTGTATCGCCTGCAACAAAAGGATTAAATTTTCTTCCTTGCTGCACAAGGCCCGGGAGCTGGAAGCGTCGCACCTGGCCACGGGGCATTACGCCCGCGTGGAATATAATGCCTCTGGAGACCGCTTTCTGCTTAAAAGGGGGCTGGACACCTGGAAAGATCAGTCATATATGCTCTACGATCTGACCCAGCAGCAGCTGCGGCATTTACTTTTTCCCCTGGGGGAGTTGACCAAGGAGCAGGTCCGGCAAAAAGCGGCGGCCTTAAACTTAGGTGTGGCCAAAAAGCAAGAAAGCCAGGAAATTTGCTTTATCCCTGACAACGATTACCGCGCCTTTTTACGCCGCTGCGGGCTTAAGGCGACCCCCGGCCCCATCATCAACCGCCGCGGGGAAATCCTGGGCACTCACGAAGGTTTCCCCTTCTACACCATCGGGCAGCGCAAAGGCCTGGGGCTGGCAGCGGGGCGCCCCCTTTATGTGCTGGAGATTCTTCCCGCGGAGAACACCCTGGTGGTGGGCGAGAGGGAAGAGCTTTACCGGCCCGGCCTGGAGGTTAAAGGGCTAAACCTCATCGCCATTCCCGCCCTTGAGGAGGAGCTGCCGGTTGCAGTGAAGATACGCTACCGCTCCCCGGCGGTGCCGGCTGTGCTCCAGCCTCTAAAGGATCAAGCCGCGGCGCGGGTCCTCTTTGAAGAACCCCAGCCGGCAGTTACCCCGGGCCAGGCGGCAGTTTTCTACCGCGGCGACCTGGTCGTGGGCGGCGGTACCATCTCTGCGGCCCTCTAGCCTCCATGCATAATCCTACCGGTTTATGGGCATACTTCCTGGAAAAGTGATTGTTGTGTCAGGGTGTGTTAAAGTGCAATGTCCTTTATGTCAAAGCATGGACACCGGGCGTGTCGGAAATAACCAGTATTATTGCTGGCAGTGTTTGTTGGAATTTAAAGTAAACGCCCAGCAGGCCAAAATGTTCTATGTGGAAGCCGACGGTTCGCTGATTCCCGTGCCCCTCAATTCGGAGACCAGTTAGTCCGTTTGACCTTGCCGCCCCGTACACGTGTATTTTTTTCCCTGCCCCTTCGAATATACATTAACAGAGGCAATAAAAGAGCAATCGCGGATCCTGGTAAACCCGAATGCCGCCTCTAGTCTCTTCCCGGCAAATTGGGGTGAAAAACGGGTGAATCGCCGCAGGAGCAAGCAGCATTACTGGCAGAAAGGCGCCCTGGCGGCAGCGGGAGGCGCGGCCGCGCTGCTGCTTTTAATCTGGCTAATTTACCGGCGGCAGTCGCTGCTGATGGTGCTGACTCCATTTTTGATCTCGCTAATCCTGGCCTACCTGCTTTTGCCCCTGGTGCGGGTCATGGAGCGGCGCGGGATCTCAAGGTTAGCGGCCATAGTTGTAATTTACTTGGTCTTTGCCATTATTGTTCTGGTCCTATGTGTCCGGGTGATGCCCCTTTTCCTGGATGATTTGCAGGCGCTGGCGCTGCAGCTTCCAGAGTATGCCTCGCGGCTTCAGGAGCTTTTAACTCACCTGCAGGAAGATTATCGCCGCTTTAACCTGCCCGTCTATGTGCGCGAACTAATCGATAACAACATCCAGGGGCTGGGCAACCTGCTTACAGCCGAGCTGGAGCGCTCTTACAACTTCCTGATTAACCTGTTCGGGCGGGTGTTGCTGCTTTTGCTGGTGCCCGTTCTTACTTTTTATTTCCTCAGGGATGAAGCCCTGTTGAAAGAAAAGCTGCTGGCGCTATTGCCATACCGGGCCAGGCGGCGCCTGGTGGCCATGGCGGTCGAAATTGATATCGCCCTGGGCGCTTTTATCCGGGGCGCCCTGCTGGTCAGCCTGGCGGTGGGGCTCATGACTTATGTCGGCCTTTTGATCCTGGGGGTCAAATTTCCCCTGGTCCTGTCAATCATCGTGGGCATCACCAACCTGATTCCTTATATTGGCCCGATTATCGGGGCAGTGCCCGCCCTTTTGGTCGCGCTCCTGGAAGAGCCCCTGCTGGCCCTGAAAGTACTGATCTTAATTGTCGTGGTTCAGCAGGTGGAAGCGCAGTTGATTACTCCTTATGTGATTGGACGCAGTGCACGCATGCACCCTTTGGCCATTATCTTAATTTTGCTTCTGGCGGGAAAGCTTTTTGGCATAACCGGCCTGATCCTGGCTATACCCGCGGCTATAGCAGTGCGCATCCTGGTGAAACACTTGCTGCCGGTTTTTAGAAGATGGTGACGGAGCGGAGTTTCTCTGCATTAATTAATGGGGCCGCTATTTGCCAGGTTCGCCGTCTCTTGCCAATTCATTGACAGTAGCAGGGCTGAAAAGATATAATTGTTTTGATATTCAGGGGGGGGTATCGAGGATGCAGAGTAACGACATACGGGCCATGTTTCTCGATTATTTTGCGGGAAAAGGGCACCTGGTGATGCCCAGTTTCTCTTTAATCCCGCAAAACGATCCGACCCTGCTCTTAATCGGGGCGGGGATGGCCCCGCTAAAACCGTACTTTACCGGCGAACGCAAACCGCCGCACCCGCGGGTGGCCACCTGCCAAAAGTGCGTGCGGACCCCGGATATTGAAAGGGTCGGCCGGACCGGGCGGCATGCCACCTTTTTCGAGATGCTCGGCAACTTTTCGTTCGGCGACTATTTTAAAGAAGGGGCCATCACTTATGCCTGGGAACTGGTGACGCAGGGCTTCCGCCTGCCCCAGGAGCGCCTCTGGGTCAGCATCTACGAAGAAGACGAAGAGGCCTTCGCCATCTGGCATAACCAGATCGGCCTGCCGGCGGAGCGGATCGTGCGCCTGGGCAAGAAAGACAATTTTTGGGAAATTGGGCCCGGACCCTGCGGCCCCTGCTCGGAAATATATTACGACCTTGGTCCAGAAGTGGGATGCGGGCGCGAAGACTGCGCTGTGGGCTGCGATTGCGACCGCTACCTGGAGATTTGGAACCTTGTCTTTACCCAGTATAACCTTGAACCCAGCGGCGAATATACTGTATTGAAACAAAAAAATATTGATACCGGGGCCGGCCTGGAGCGGCTGGCCGTCGCCTTGCAGGGGAAAAAGAATTTTTTCGAGATTGATTTGATCCAACCCCTTTATCAGCACTTCCACGCCCTGGCGGACCAGGGCAAACGCCTTGATCAGACCGCTTTGCGTATTGTGACCGAACACAGCCGCGGCATCGCCTTCCTGGTGGCCGATGGGGTTGTCCCTTCCAATGAAGGAAGGGGCTACGTGCTGCGCCGGCTGCTGCGCCGGGCAGCCCGCTACGGCAGGCTTATCGGCCTGGAAGGCAACTTTCTGGCCGGTGCGGTGCCCCTGATCGCCGATCTGATGGGGACAACCTATCCCGAGCTGGTAGAGCGGCAGGATTATATCACCCAGGTAGTGCAGATCGAAGAAAACCGTTTTCATGAAACGCTGGCCCAGGGCATGGAGATCCTGGAAGAATATATGGCCACGGTGAAAGAGGAAGGACGGCCCGCTTTTCCCGGCTCCTGGGCCTTTAAGCTCTATGATACCTATGGCTTCCCCCTGGATCTGACCGAAGAAATCCTGGCCGAGCATGGGCTTAAGGTTGAACGCGAATCTTTCCAGGAAAATCTGGCCCGCCAGCAAAGCCAGGCCCGCGCGGCCCGCAGCCGCATCGAGCAGGGCGGCCGGAAAGAATACAAGGCAGCAGAAAACCTAACCACCGTTTTTACCGGCTACGAAACCCTGGAAGAAGAGGCGCAGCTGCTCTTAATCCTCAAGGAAGGAGCTGTGGTGGAGCAGGCCGTGCAGGGTGAAGCTGTGGAGCTCTTTTTGGAGCGGACACCGTTTTACGCCGAAGCCGGAGGCCAGGTGGGCGACACGGGCGTGATCCTGGCCGGCCCAAGCCGCTTTATAGTGGAGAATACCGTATTTACCCCTGCGGGGCAGATTGTCCACCGCGGCCGGGTGGAAGAAGGAACTTTTACTGCGGGAGACCGGGTTGTGGCCCGGGTGGAGGAAGGCCGCCGCCGGGCCATCTGCCGCAGCCATACGGCCACGCACCTGCTGCACCGGGCCCTGCAGGAGCGGCTGGGCGGGCATGTCAACCAAGCCGGATCGCTGGTGGCGCCCGACCGGCTTCGCTTTGACTTTACTCATTTTGCCGCCCCTTCCCGGGAGGAACTGCGCGCCGTGGAAGAAAGGGTCAACCAGTTGATCAGGCAGAATCTGCCCATCAGCGTTTACCATACCACCCTCCAGGAAGCGCAGCAGCAGGGCGCCATGGCCCTTTTTACTGAAAAATACGAGTCAGAAGTGCGGGTCGTGCAGACCGGCGATTACAGCAGAGAACTATGCGGCGGCACCCACGCCTCGGCCACCGGGGAAATCGGCCTGTTTAAACTGGTGTCGGAAGAGGGAATCGGCTCCGGGATCCGCCGCGTGGAAGCTTTAACCGGGCAGGAAGCTTACCGAGCTGCCGCCGCAGCGAGCGAGCGCCTGGAGCGGATGGCGCAGATCCTGCATACAACAGAGTCAGCGCTGGAACAAAAGCTGGAAGAGCTGCTGCAGGAGAACCGGACCCTTCAGAAAACCAATCAGCAGCTGCGCCAGCAGCTGGCCGGCTTTACCGTAAAAGATCTGCTTTCGCGGGTGGAAAAAGTGGAAGGAATCAATGTATTGAGCACCGCCGTGGAAGCAGAGGACATGGACAGCCTGCGCATGTTAATGGACCGGATTAAAGAAAGATTATCCGGCGCAGTGATCGTCCTGGGGGCGGTGCACCAGGGCAAAGTGCTGCTGGTGGGGGCTGCCACTGGTGATGTGGTAGCCCAGGGAATCCGGGCCGACACGATTATCTCCCGCGTCGCCCGCCAGGTTGGAGGGGGCGGCGGCGGCAGGCCGGAAATGGCGCAAGCGGGAGGCAAAGATCCTGACGCACTGCCGGAGGCGCTGCGCAGTGTAGCCGGGCTGGTGCGGCAGCAAAAAGAAGAGGCCTTGCTAAATAAACCTGGCTCAGGCGGGAGGAGTTAGCATGGATGAGGGGCAAAACACAGTTCTTTTTAATGTGGAAGGGGAAGAGGAGAATCAGGCCAGAAAAATCATGCTGGCAGTTTACCAGGCCCTGAAAGAAAAAGGATACAACCCGTTAAATCAGCTGGTGGGATACCTGATTTCGGGAGACCCTGCTTATGTGACCAGCCATAACAATGCGCGCAGCTTGATCCGGCAGGTTGAACGGGATGAGCTTTTAGAAGAGCTGTTAAAGAACTACCTGGAACAGTTCGACCGGGAAGAGGACGGCCCAAATCCGGACAGCGCGCCGGGGGAGTAGAAGTTTGAGAGTCCTCGGCCTGGATATCGGGCATAAGCGCATCGGCGTGGCCATATCGGACCCCCTGGGCATAACGGCACAGGGACTGACCGTGATTGATTATACTGAAGAAAGCCAGGCCCTGCAAAAACTTGCCGCCATTTGCAAGGAATATGACGTAGAACGGATCGTCGCCGGTTTGCCATTGAATATGGACGGTTCAAGCGGCGAGGCGGTTAAATTTGTTGAACAATTTGCCAGAAAGCTGAAGGAATGGACCGGCCTGCCGGTGATCATGGTGGATGAGCGTTTGAGCTCCCGGGCTGCCGAAAGGGCGCTCATTTCCGGGGGAATGCGCCGCCGGGGAAGGAAAGCGGTAAAAGACAAGGTAGCGGCAGCCATCATCCTGGAATTATACCTGTCCGCCGCCACACCGGACTAGGTTTGAAGAATAGGGTAATGATATAGGTAAAGGGCCTTGGGTCACTTTTAAAAAAAGAGGTGTTTAGGCAGTGGACAGCAGCGAAGAAAAATTAGATTTAATTACCCTGGTGGACGAAGCAGGCAACGAACACGAGTTTGCCGTGGTTGACTTTTTCCCCCTGGATGAAAAGCAGTACGCCATCCTGGTACCGGTGCGCTACGATGCAGAAGAGCTCGATCTTGATGATGAAGCCTATATTTTCCGCGTTGACCTGGATGTCGAAAGCGGTGAAGAAACCCTGGTCGAAGTGGAAGATGAGACCGAATGGAACCAGGTCGCCCAGGAGTGGGAAAACCGGGCCAAAGAGTTGGGCACGGAAGAGGATGAGGAAGAAGATAGCAATTAGCATGCGGGGATAATATGGGCAGTCAGAACCTGCCCGTATTGCTTTGCCCCTGGGCTTGCTATATAATGCTTGTAAACCGCAACCCACCGCGACTCGGCCCTGGATTTTGTTGCCGGTAAAGAGACAGATTATGGGAGGAGATTCCGGCATGGCAGCAAAGCGGACCATCGTGATTATATCCGGAACTGTGCTGGTGCTACTGCTACTGGGAGCGCTCGGGCTGGCAAGCGTATATCGCTCCATGCTGCTGCCTGTTGATGCCGGTGCTGCAGAGAAAACGGTAATGGTGGAGATACCCGCCGGGGCAGGCACTGCAAAAATCGCCTCCATCCTCAAAGAGAGGGGGATCATACGCAATGCCTGGTTCTTCCGTCTTTACTCCCGCTGGCATGGCCTGGATCGGAATTTTATCGCCGGCAAATATAACTTAAGCCCCTCCATGGGCCTCGAAGAAGTGGTGAACTTGCTCTGCAGCGGCGATGTTTACCGAGAAACAGTATGGTTTACCATACCCGAAGGTTTTACCATCGAGCAGATTGCAGAGCGCCTGGGGAGCAGCGGCCTGGTTGACGAAGCGCGCTTTCTAGATTTATCGCGGCAGCCCCCGCCGGACCTGTTGGAGCGCTTTCCTTTTCTGCAGGAGATCGATGGCAGTGCTGTTAATTATATTTTGGAGGGCTACCTTTTCCCCGATACTTATGAAATTACAGCCGGCGCTCCGGAAGAGGAGATTATAGCCTTAATGCTGCGCCGCCTGGAAACAGTCTATACCGAGGCCTACCGGCAGCGGGCCCAGGAACTGGGCCTAAGCATGCACCAGGTTTTGACCCTGGCTTCCATTGTCGAGCGGGAGGGAAGGGTGGATTGGGAGAGACCCCTGATCGCCGGGGTGTTTCATAACCGGCTGGCCGCAAACTACCCGCTGCAATCCTGCGCCACGGTTCAGTATGTTTTAGGAGAAGTAAAGGAAGTGTTGTTAAACGAAGACCTGGAAACACCCTCCCCCTACAACACTTACCTGCATGCCGGGCTGCCCCCCGGACCCATAGCTGCACCGGGCGAAGCTTCCATCCGCTCTGCCCTTTACCCGGAGAACACGGAATATTTCTATTTTGTGTACAAGGAAGACGGCAGCGGCGAACACTACTTTTCCCGCACTTTAAGCGAGCACAACGCCAACACGGAGCGGGCCCGGCGAAACCGCAACTCGGCCTCCTAGTACCGTCCTCTCGAGCGAAGAAGGGAATATTTGCAATCTGGCTCTTTGCTGTGCAAGGAGCTTTTTTTCTCCCTCTCCCCCGGTGGAGGGGGTAAGGGAGAGGGGGAAAAGAAGCCTGGCGACTGGCATAGGCTGGGGAAAACTGCGCCCCCCACCCTAACCCTCCCCCGCGAGGGGGGAGGGGACATGAATCCCCGGCTTTAATCCTTTTACTTCTGGATTTCGTCTTCTGACTCCTGGCTCCTAACTTCTAAATTCCCTTAGCCCTCCCCAGGCGTGCTTCCCTGCTGCTCCTGTTTCCTGCCCCTGCCCATGCATAGAACTATCCTCCCTGGAAAAAAATGAATTAGGGAGGGGTTTCATGCTGGTAGACTGCCAGAGAAGAATCCTGGGCTTTCTTTTAATCTTAAGCTTTTGCATGATTTTGCTGGGCTTAAAGCTATTTAAGATCCAGATCTTGCAGGGGGCCGCCTTGTCTCAACAGGCGGTGCGCCAGAGGGCTTTGGGCCTGGTGATCCTGGACGGCCGCGGCGATATCCAGGATCGTTACGGCCGGTCGCTCCTGGACAGCCGGCACGAGGTGGGCCT
Organism: Bacillota bacterium; assembly: GCA_029782095.1. Taxonomy (GTDB): domain Bacteria; phylum Bacillota; class Dethiobacteria; order DTU022; family DTU022; genus JAKPEE01. The sequence goes on from JAKOVL010000177.1 coordinate 43,813, forward strand.
GGTGGCTTTCCCCGCCCAGTACCGCGGCCGAGAAGACGAGATTCTGCAAAGCTTAAATTATATCCAGGGGATTGAGAAAATAGCCGCCCCGCCGTATGGGGTGCTGCCCTTCTGGGTGTCTACGGCGTTGTCGGAGGGGTTTACCCCGGCCCTGGAGAACCTGCCGGGCTTAGTCCCCGCGCCCAAACCCCGCCGCTACGGCCCGGGCATGCTGGCCACTCACTTAATCGGCTACATGGATGGCGAAGGCCGGGGGGTCAGCGGCATTGAGCGTGCTTTTGATGATGAATTATCCCGGGGCCAGAAAACTGTGCTGGCAGCACTGGTGGACAGGCGCAATCGCCTTATCCCCGGTCTGGGCTACCGGATCCGTAAGGACGATACTTATTCGCGCAATGTAGTGCTTTCCCTGGACGGCAGGCTGCAGCGGGAAGTCGAGCAGATCATGGATCGTTACATCCGGCAAGGAGCCGTGGTCATTATGGACCCGTGGAACGGTGATATTCTGGCCATGGCCAGCCGCCCCAATTTTCATGCCGCCTCCGTGAGCGACTACCTGCAGGCAGCGCATGAACCCCTGGTTAACCGGGCCCTGGCGGACTACCAGCCCGGCTCTGTTTTTAAAACTGTAGTGGCGGCGGCAGCGCTGGAAGAAGGGCTGGTGACGCTTTTTCAAACCTTTCAGTGCAGCGGCGGCATTAATATTGACGGCTTGTTTATCCCCTGCTCCAATCTGCATCAGAAGCAGGAGATTACCCTGGTGGAGGCTTTTGCCCATTCATGCAACAGCGTTTTTATTGAGCTGGCCCTGGAACTGGGAGCCGAAAAAATGGAAAAGTATGCGCGAAATTTTGGCTTCGGGGCGCCGACAGGGCTGCCGGTGGGTGAAAGGCCGGGCCTTTTACCCGCACCGGAGGATCTGGCCAACCGGCGCGCCCTGGCCAATATGGCCATTGGACAAGGGGACTTGCAGACCACACCCCTGCAGGTGGCGGCCATGATGGCGGCTGTAGCCAACGGGGGCAGGCGGGTTAAGCCGCGTCTGATCCTCGGTGTGGTTGATCACCTTGGGCGGGAGCTGAGACGTTTTTTGCCGCAGCAGGGAGGCAGTATGCTTAGCCCTGTTACGATCAACAAGTTAAAATATTTGCTTCAAGCTGTGGTAGAGCAGGGCACAGGAAGGCCGTCCGGCTTGAGCTCCCTAACCTCTGCAGGAATGAAAACGGGCACTGCTGAAAGCGGGCGCAGCCGCATTTATAATTATTGGGCCGCGGGATTTTATCCCCTGGATAAACCCAAGGCCGTTGTGGTCGTTTTTGCCGATGAATTTAAGGGAGGATCGGCCGCCCAGCTCTTCGGCGAAATTGTCCGCTGGATGATTGATAATAAGATTCCTGAAAAATAGTATCGTATTAAGTATCCAGTATTCAGCATCCCTGAATCAACTTGGAGCCTTCTTCCGGTACCCCCTTTTCCTATCTCCCATCTTCTGCATCCTGTATTCTGACTCCTGACTCCTCGCTTCTGGCTTCTGACCTCCAAAAAAAAGGGCCGTCCGCAGAGGGACAGCCCTTTCTTAATACAGTGTCGTCCGGCTAGTCTTTACCGGCGGTTTCTTTGGTCGAGTCGCTCTTGTTAATCCACAGGGCAAAAACCATGGCCAGGACAATAGCGGCGCGAACCGGTTTGAAAACCAGGTCCCAGATGTGCGCCGCGGTGCGGATGCGCGGCTTTTCCGGCAATCCGTACTTGGCCTCGGCATTCTCTTTGCCGTCTTTAAGCAGGTAGATCATGGCCAGGCCGTCCAGCTCTTCCACGCCGTAAATATCGGCGTGGGGGTGGCCGTTCTTTCTCACTTTCGCCAGGCGCCGCTCAGCCAGGGCCATCACCTCCGTGCGGTCGCCGTAAGTGATGGCGCCGGTCGGGCAGGCCTTGGCGCAGGCGGGAATCATGCCGGCAGCGATGCGATCGTAGCAGAAGGTGCATTTCCGGGCCACGTTGGCCGCCTGGTCAAAGCCGATCACATTGAAGGTACAGTTGGCGGCGCAGTAGTTGCAGCCAATACACCTTTTATCATCGATTACCACCGTGCCGTATTCAGTGTGCGAAATGGCGTAGGCCGGGCAGACCTTGACGCAGGCGGCATCGGTGCAGTGGACACAGCCCAGCTTGGTAAAGGTCCAGCTGAGTTTGCCGTTCTGTTCGTACTCCCGGAAGGCGATTTTCGTCCAGGTTACGGGCGAAAAGCGGGACGGGTTTTCATAAGTCCCGGTAAACTCAGTTTTTTCCGCCGGAAGCTGGTTCCACTGCTTGCACGCAGCCTGGCAGGCGCGGCAGCCGATACATTTGGAGGTGTCGATCAGCATCGATTTCTTCATAGGTTACACCACCTTCCTTATATTGCAGAGGAATGCCTTGAATTCGGGGATGGTGGTGTTGGCGTCTCCTACCGAGGGGATGAGATCGTTGGTGACGGCCCCCTTGGACATGCCCATGAAGCCCCAGTGGAAAGGCATTCCGACGATGTGTTTTTTCTCGCCGTTGATAATCATCGGCTTGATGCGGTTGGTAACACAGGCCTTGGCCTCAATACCACCCTGTTCCCCGTTGTGGACAAGGCGCTTGCTCTCAATGCGTACCAGGTCGCCGTTTTTAATGCCCAGGCTCTCCGCCAGCTCTTCATCGATCTCGACAAAGAGCTCCGGCATCATCTCGTTCAACCAGGGGATGTTCCGGGTCACAGCACCGGACTGGTAGTGCTCGGTGATGCGATAAGTGGTCATAATGTAGGGGTAGTTGCTGTCGCCCACAGCGGCGTAATTGTCGTACCAGCGCTGGCTGACCGGGTTGAACGTGGCCTTGGGATAAAGCAG